>JAVJVN010000015.1 GCA_040221055.1 Rhodothermales bacterium
CCGGTCTGTCTCAAGCCCGAAAGAGGGTCCAGGACGGACGCTGACCCGGCTCTGAGCCACCGGAACGTCCGGGGCGTGGTTCATCACAGACAAATCAGCGATATTGGACACGTCACAAATACGAATCGCTCAGCTTAGGTAGGAATAACAACCTGCAGACGGCGCGGCTGAGAACAGAGCAGGACCGCTTGCAGCGCAATGTGGACTTCAAGTCCCAACTGTACCGAGAACTTCAGTCACAGGTCACTCAGGAAGAAATCAGTTTGCAGAGATCGGTGCCGGTCGTGACGCTGCTCGAGAATCCTGTCGCCCCTCTGGCGCCGAGTGGTCCGAACCGCAGGTTTATTGTCATGCTGAGCCTCGCGCTGGGCGGCATGCTTGGTGTGGTCGTCGCATTTATCCGCTCGGCGATGAACAGGGACATAGAGGACGAAGAGGAGCGCGCGAAAGTGGAAGAAATCAAGTCCAGACTGAATCCGCGACGCTGGGTTGCGGGGATGTTCCGCTCGTAGACGGTTGGGTCAGGCTCGGCGTACCCAGTCGGCAGGAATGTTGATTTTGACCGCCTGGCCTATGGAGTCCACGCGGACGATGATGTACTCCTGGTTGCGATGCACAATGACTTCGCCTTTCATGCCGGCCATGAGGCCATAGGTGACTTCGACGGGCGTGCCGATGGGCGGTAGCGGGAATTGCACGACGTCCAGGCGTTCGGGGTCGGTCTGGGAGTGGCGGAGCGCATCGATTTCCTCGGGGCGGAGCTGGGCGAAGCCCTCGGCGTCCCGGAGGGTGGTGAGGATGGCATCGTCCCTCAGGACATCCATCCTTCCCAGCTCGTTCACCTTCGCAAAGATGTAGCTGCGGAACAGGGGCTCAATGACTTTCTTCTTGCGGTCGGACCACGTGCGCAGGACGGAGCGCTTGGGCAGGAAAACCTCTATGCCGCGCTGCTGAAGGCGTTTCTCGGCGGCCATTTCGGCGCGGGGCTTCGTGTAGAAGACGCGCCATAGATGCTGGTGGACCACGCGGATCCGGGGAGTCGTTCCGGAGGCGACGGTGATCGTACGCCGCCTGTCAATATCAAGGGTGCCCATACCAGTAATCTAACAAGCGGAATCGGTTCATGCACATGGGGGCGGGCCTTGATTTTGTCGTTTTGTCATGGCAGGGTATTTGGCGCGCGTGGCGTGACGAGCGGGATGCACCATTGTCCGGCATGATGATACCGCTTTCTTCTGGCGCTCGTGTAAGCGGAATGACTACGCGGGGCTGGGAGCGTTCGGCGGTGGCACGGCGGGCGGCGGTGGCTCGGCGGGCGGCGATTCGGCGGGCGTTGGGGCGGTTGCGTTTCCGGACATTGCGTGTCTATAGGTCTGTAACACGAACGGCCGAACCCATGGACTACAGCGCTATCCTGGCAATACTCGCTATTCTCAGCATGTTCTGGGCCATGATGAGGGTCTTGCTCACCGCGTTCACTACCCTGAATGAGAGGCGAGACACCATCGCAACCGGGCACTTGGATGGCCACCCGATTACGCTGGAACACCGGAAAACGATCTTTTTTCACGACTGGCTGCCGTTGAGCGGTGCAGCGATATTCTTCATGCTGTTGGTGGGATTCATGATCGCCAAACTCCCGTCACTCATCCTTTCGGACTCCGAATCCATTCTCAACAACAGATTGTCGACACTGACCGGCCTGGCCGCTATTATGCCGTTCATGCTCGCTGTAGGATATTTTTGCATGACCGTCGTCGGCACGATTTTCATAGGCAGGGTGCTCTCGGGCAAATCGCCGGGTTCCTTGCTGGCCACGCGTCCGGGCGAAACCGGACACACGTATCCTTTGTAGAGTAAGAACACCAGTTACCAGATAGACGAGGAGGCACCATGAGCACCGAATCCGCCCCCGACAAACTTCCGTGGCACAAGCGCTACGAAATCCTGGGACTCATTTACTTCTTCACTATGATGGCAGGAATGGCGGCCATCCTCTGGTACATACTCAGGTGATCGCGCCCCGGACAGCCGTTTTGGCCGTTTTGGTGCTCGCGGGGTGCGGGGGGCCGGAGCGGGGTGCCGAGGCGCCGACCGATGAACGAAGCGCGCCCACTTCCGAGGCGCGCCCTCCTGCCCTCCGTCCAGCGCTCAACATTGACGTCGCGTCCTCTGGCGAGCTTTCCATCTATTTCCCGGAGTACGCCGTGGATTTGCTGACGGAATTCCAGCGGCGCTTCGTCGCCGTGCAGACCGACATGGACCTCGCCCGCATGTACGATGCCGCGCTCGGCCTCGACCAGCGCACCCTCGGCGAGATCGACCTCATGCCCTTCGTCGAGTCCGAGTTGCCCCTCGCCGGCCTCGCGCCCGCCTGCGTCGCCGAATGCACCGAGCCCGCCTGGCTCCTGGACACGCCCGATTGGATCGCCGCCGCCCGCCACATCGACTCCCCCAATGCCATCGCTTTTTTCGATGCACTCTCCACCCTCTTCCCCTACCCCACCCTCTACGACGGCCGCATAGCCGCCTACCCCTCCCACTTCGAACGCACCTGGGACTACGGCGGATACTCCCTCCTCGGCTCCGGCCGCCACACGGGTCTCTTAAGCGCCTTCGCCCGCGTCTCCCCCGACTCGGCCGCCACCAACCCTGGTGACACTGAACCCGGCCCCTTCGCCCGATATGCCCGTGAGTTCTCCCGCTCCATCCTCATCGATGCGCTCGTCCAATCCTGCATAGGCCCCTCCGCCGCCGATGCCCGCACCGAACTCCTCTCCCTCGCCGGCACAGCCACCGAAGAAGACCGGACCCGCCTCCTCGAGCGCGTTGAAGCCCTCCGCAACCCCACCGCCCACGACATCCAAACCAGCTGCGCCCCCGGCCGCTCCTCCTCCACCCCCTGCACCTGCATGGGCGGCTGACCCTGCTCCTTTCGCGCCGACGCAGGCTGAGACTGCATGTGCATAGGAGGTTATGAAGCTGTACCCCGCGTGTCTGGTACGGTATACACAGGGCGACGTGCAGCGTCTTGGTCGTCAATAGAACCCATGGTAGGAGATTTGCGTATGCTTGAAGAACAGCTGATAGCCACTTCAATGGAACGTCACGACGTTTATCTGATTGACCCAGCCATTCTCGGTGGCACGCCGGTCTTCGCCGGGACTAGAGTTCCGGTCCAAACGCTACTGGACCACCTGGAAGCGGGTGACAGCCTGGAAGACTTTCTTACAGGGTTTCCATCCGTTCAGCGGGAGCAAGCAATAGCGTTTCTTGAATTGGCCAAAAACGCCCTGCTGGCTGCTTCCTGATGAAGAGCGTACTCTCGGTATTGAGAACCGTCCAGAATGGACGTGTCTATACCGTTTCTCTGTGAACCCGCGAAATCGTGCGCCAGACGAATTCCTACGCACAGCCGGACCTGACGCCGCCGTCACAGTTGCTTGCTCACCCATTCCACCAGGCGATCCAGCCCGATGATCGGATCGCGGTACCAATCCGCCGGCGGCCGGCCGGTATCGTGCCGCCACACCAGCTGCGCGCCCACGCGCATCCAATCCGGCCAGATCCACCGCCGATGCGCCAACTCGGGCGGCATCCCCAACGCCTCCATCCACGGACCCCGATTCGTCGACCAGTACGCCGGCTGCGTATCGCTCCCGCAAACCGCACCCCCGCGCCGCATCCCATCCAGCGCCTCCCGCGTCGACACCTTTGAATACAGCATGTAGTGCGCGATTTCCTCCACCGTCGCATGCGTCGAATCACTCCCCAGCAGATACGCCATGATATCGGCCCGCGCACACACCCCGAACGCGCCCCGCAGGCGGATCATGAGCGCCGGCCACGATGAAAGATCCGGCTCGGTCGGCGCCCAATTATCGGGCTCGCACCACCCGCCGCCCAAATCCACCATCCGGGGATACGCCGGCGTCCGCCTCTTCCCTTTCCGCATTTTGAGCGATGCGAACTGCGCCGCCCGCTCTTCGCCGCGCGGCCCATAAAGCTCCGCCATCCGCTTCATCCGGCCCCAGTTCGTAAACGATGCGCCCGCGCTCGCCCACCACTCGAGTCTGCCGATGAGCTCCGGCGCATGTTGCGCCGCGTCCCCCTTGCCTTCCCCAAACTCATCGTCCGCGAAGGCCAGAGTGGTCAGCACCAGCGCCTCCGGATCGATGATGGAGCGTCTGGCGGTCTCGCGAAACGACTTCAGCTCGCGCGACGGAGCGTAATCCCCCTCCGTCAACACCTTCCACTGCGCACGCACCATATTCAGCGCCGCCCACCGAACTATATCTTCTGGAGCCGCACCGTCTCGCTCCGGGTCCTGCTCCTTCGGCTCTGGCTGCGGCACCGGGCTCCACTCCCAGTCCTGTTCCTGCTCCCAGTCCTGTTCCTGCTCGGTTTCGAACTCGGCCATCGCTCCCCTCCACCCGAAAAATGCGTAAACGGATCTTTCGTGGTTGACCCCGGGGGCCGCTTTCCATAACCAGGGTGCTGGCAGAGCCTCTGCCTTTTAATCGGAGGGTGTCCCCCCGTTCGGCGCCCACTCTCCCCACACACACGGTCGGGTAGGATCAGCCTACTCCGAACAGAATCATCCTGACCCGAGCAGGCTCATCCTATCGAATCGGAATGGGGTGCTTGTGCAATTTTCCGTGCGCTCCAAAAACAGGATCAGCCTACCACTTCAATAGGATCAGCCTACCGCTTCGATAGGATCAGCCTGCTTCCGGACCCCCACTTCGCGACGCCACACAAAGGCCACTTTCTCATTCAATAGGATCAGCCTACCCCGCAAACGTGCTAAAACGCCTCGATTTCGTCCATGAGCGCCTGCACGATATCACCCTCATCGACGGTGCGGAGGATTTTGCCTTTCTTGAAAAGGTGGGCGCGGCCGCGGCCCAAAGATACGCCCAGGTCGGCGCCGGCGGCTTCGCCGGGGCCGTTGACGGCGCATCCCATGATGGCGACGTTCAGGTCCTTTTCGTATTTCGCCTTGGCGACGGCGGCCTCGACGGCCTCCACGATCGGGAACATGTCCCCGGCCAGACGGCCGCAGGTGGGGCACGCAATGATGTTCACGCCGGGCCGACCCAGACGCAGGGACTTCAGGATCTGATGCCCGACTTCGACTTCGTGCACGGAGTCGGTGGCGAGGCTGACGCGAATGGTATCGCCAATGCCATCGGCCAGCAACGCGCCGAGCCCGATGGAGCTCTTTATGGTCCCGGTCTTGAGGCTGCCGGACTCGGTTACGCCCAGATGCAGCGGAAAGTCCGTGCGCTCGGCCAGCAACCGATACGCCTGGATCATGAAGAACACGTCGGAGTGCTTGACGGAGATGACAATGTCCTCAAATCCGGACCGGGCGCAGATTTCCACGTGGCGCATGGCGCTTTCGTAGAGGGCCTCGGGCTGCGGATACCCATACTTGTCCAGGATATCCCGCTCCAGGGACCCTGAGTTCACCCCGATCCGGATGGGCACGCCCTTCTCCTTGGCGGCCAGCAGGACTTCGTGCTCCCACTCTTCCTTGCCGATGTTGCCGGGGTTTATCCGGACTTTCGCTACGCCAGCCTCGAGCGCAATCAGCGCGTAGTCGTGATTGAAATGGATGTCAGCGACGATGGGTACCGGCGATCCCTGGACGATGTCGCGCAAGGCAGCCGCATCCTCGGGACGCGGGACGGCCACGCGCACGATGTCGGCGCCAGCTTCGGCGAGCGTGCGGATTTCGGCCAAGCTTTTCTCGACGTCGTGGGTCTTGGACGTCGTCATGGACTGGACGGAGATGGGGGCACCTCCTCCAATCTGAACGCCACCGACG
Source organism: Rhodothermales bacterium (assembly GCA_040221055.1). Taxonomy (NCBI): domain Bacteria; kingdom Pseudomonadati; phylum Rhodothermota; class Rhodothermia; order Rhodothermales; species Rhodothermales bacterium. Next base: position 5,834 of record JAVJVN010000015.1, read on the forward strand.
TTGACGGAGCGGGATTTGCGGCGCGGACGTTCCATGGGCGGGTCTGGGTTTGGTTCGGGCGAGGCCGAACGGGACAGGAATGGGGTTTTGCGCTCGAACACGCTCGGGTCGGACTGTGTTCTCCGGCCCGAGCGAATTCGCATGGAATGAACGCGGGTTATTCTAATGGCACGCCTGGGTCATAAATGGGAGAACCACTCGCCGCGGCCGATGAAGCCCACGACTGACGAATATGACAGCCCATGGAAGGAAGCACTGCACGAATTCTTTCCGGAGTTCCTTGAATTGCTGTTTCCGGACCTACATAAAGGCGTGGACTGGTCCAGGCCCATTAAATTCCTCGACAAGGAACTGGAGAAGCTGTACCCCGGCGGGAATTCGCGTCAGCGCCGTGTCGATAAGCTCGTTGAAGTAGGACTCGCCGATGGCACGACTCGGTTGATTCTCATCCATGTTGAAGTACAATCCCAGATGGAAACGGCATTTGCGCAGCGAATGTATATGTATCACTACCGGCTATTCGACTACTACCGCCAGCCGGTCATCAGCTTGGCGGTTCTGGCGGACGGAAGCAAGCGATGGCGACCCACATCGTTCAGTTACGAGAATTTCGGATGCCAATTGGCATTCGATTTTCCGACAGTGAAGTTGATGGACATCCGGGACGAGCCGGAGCCAGGCGGGAATCCGTTTGCAGTCATTATCCTCGCCCATAACCGGACTCGTGAGACGCGCCGCGCCGCCCCGGAGCGAAAGGCATGGAAACTTGCTATTATCAAAGGACTTTTAGGAGCAGGCGGCTCTCAGGACCTGATTGCCAAACTTTTACGGTTTGTCGATTGGATTATGATCTTGCCGCCTGATCTGGAACACGAACTCACGCGAGAAATCGCAGAATCGTTGGAGGTTGATCACATGCCGTACATCACCAGCTGGGAGCGAATGGGGATTCAGCGGGGCCGAGAGGAAGGTCAACTTATCATGGCCAAATCGAGTGTTGTCGATGCGCTCGAAACACGATTCGGGGACGTTCCAGACACCGTCCGGGCTCGCATTGAGCAGCTCGATGATGTCGCCACATGCAAATCGCTGTTGACAAAAGCCATCCGCGCAAACTCCTTGGCGGAATTCAATGACAAGCTTGAGGAATCACCCTGAATCCGCCACTCAGAAACTGGCTCTTCCTGAGCGGGGTAGACTGTTACTGTCGGGTAAGCTCAGCCTATTGAGCGGGGCAAAGCAAGGCGCCCATGCGCAGGCGCGAATTCGCATGGAATGAACGCGGGAGGCCATACGTCAGACAGGTACGAGCATCGAAAACCTGTCCCGCGAGCCACCGTGACGAGCCGAATCGAGCCAAGTCCAATCGAGCCCAGCAGAAACTCACGCCCCTTGGTCGCTTGGGGAACGGCGTTTTTCGCCACGCTGACCCTGGCGCTGGCCCTCGCGCTCGCACCCCCCGCCGCCGCCCAGTCCGCCGAAACCGTCCTGGTGACCGGATTCGTGGTGGAAGCGGCATCGAACCTGCCCATTGAGGGCGTCAATGTGCAGCTGACCTCGGTGGCCGACACCACCGTGACGCGCGGGACCGCCACGTCTCCGTCGGGCGCGTTTACCGTGCGCGGCGCATCGACGGGCGAGTGGCGACTCCGCGTATCGTTTGTCGGATTTGAGCGCATTGAGCGCATCATCCGGATTGGAAACAGCAACCTCGACCTGGGCACGCTCCGGCTGGAAGATGACGTGGCGTTCCTGGACGAGGTGCGCATTGAGGCGGTGCAGGAGCGCGTCACCGTCCGGGGCGATACCACGTCCTACAACGCCGCGGCCTTCCAGGTCAACCCCGATGCATCGACCGAAGACCTGCTCGCGAAACTCCCGGGCGTCACCGTCGAAAACGGCCAGGTCCAGGCGCAGGGCCGGGCAGTTCAGAAAGTCCTCGTGGACGGGCGTGAGTTTTTCGGGGACGATCCGTCGGCCGCATTGCGCAACCTGCCCTCCGAGATCGTGGACCGGATAGAAATCTTCGAACGGCAATCCGACCAGGCCCGATTCACGGGTTTCAATGACGGCAACGAGCAGATGACCATCAACGTGGTGACGCGTGAGGGCCGCTCGAACGGGCAATTCGGCAAGGTATATGCCGGCGGCGGGACCGTTGAACGGTATCAGTCGGGCGGGAGCGTGAACGTGTTCGACGGCAATGAGCGGATTACGCTGCTCGGCCTGACCAACAACATCAACATCCAGAATTTCTCGCGCGGCGACCTGTCCGAAGTCGGCCGCGGGCGCGATTTTCGCTCCGGGAGCAATGCGGGCATCAACCGCACCCACGCATTCGGCGTGAACTACGCCAACGAGTGGAACGACAAGACGGAGCTCACGGCCAGCTACTTCCTGAATCGCTCACTGAACGAGACCGACACGGCCATCGACCGCGAATACATCCTTGGGGACGATACATGGACCGAGTCATCCATCGATACAGGCTCGGAAACCCGCCACCGGCTGTCGGCCCGCCTGGAGCACGAGCTGAACGACCGGCACTCCCTAATTGTATCGCCCCGATTGAGTTTCAACAGCGATGCGACGACCTCCGACGACGTGGCCTTCGGTACCCTGGCCGGGCCGACCACCAACGCCCGCGAGGACGACAGTCGTTCCTTGGATGCGTCGACCTGGCTGCTCTGGCGGATGCGTTTCGACAAACGCGGACGGACGCTTTCCGCCAACGCCAACGCGAATGTGGATAATCGCCGGAGCAACGGGACCCTCCTGGCATCGACGAGCGACGAGCTCATTGACCAGATCAACGAGCGTGAACAGGATGGGCGCTCGATTTCGGCGCGGATTTCCTTCACCGAGCCGCTGGGCGAGGACGGACAGCTGCAGCTCTCCTGGAATCCGTCCGTGTCGCGGGGGCAGAGCGATCGGGCCACCTACAACATGGATCCGTTGACCGCCGCCTACACGCTGGCCGACGTATCGCTGACCGGGGATTTTGAAACAGAGACGCTCCGGCAGCGCGGAGGCATCGGATACCGGCTGAACAAGGAAAAAGTGCGCATCCGCCTGGAAATGGATCTGGAGAGCGAGCATCTCACGGGAACGCAGGTGTTGCCCGTGGCCGCGCACGTGGATCGCCGGTTCTCGAGCGTGGAGCCCAGCGCCGAGCTCCGCTACCGCTTTTCCTCATCGAATGAGCTGCGGCTGCAGTACCGGGCCAACACGTCCACACCGGGCGTAGGGCAGCTGCAGGATGTGATTGACAACACGAATCCGCTCAGCATGTCGTCGGGCAACCCCGACCTCGAGCAGTCGTTCTCGCACGATTTTTCCGTGCGGCATCGTCGTACGAGCGAGGACCGCGGGAACGTGTTCGTGGCATCGGCCAGCTACGAAATCAATACGAATGCCATCGGCCGGGAGTCATTCACCGCCCAGACCGATACCGAGTTGGCGCCCGGCGTCATCCTGGCGCGCGGCGGGCGCTTCTCCCGTCCTGTGAACGTGGGCGAGAGCTCGGCGGCGAGGGGATATCTGTCGGTGGGGCGTCCGCTGGGGCTTCTGTCCAGCAATATGAACCTGAACGCCCGCTATTCGCGGAGCTCGACGCCGGCATTGCTCGACGGCGTGATTGCACGGACGGTTGCGCAGACCGTGTCCGGCGGTGTTCGGCTGGGCAGCAACGTGAGTGAGAGCGTGGACTTTTCGGTTTCGTACGATCTGTCCGTGAGCCAGGCCGAAAACGACCGCCACAGCGCGCTCGACCGCGACTACGCATCGCACCGTGGCTCGGCCCGCGTGGACCTGCTGCCGAAGGGCCGTTTCGTAGTATCGTCCGACGTGTCCGTCACGCAGTACGTGGGGCTCGGCGGCATTGCTGACAACACGGTCCGCTGGAACGCCGCCGTCGGCTACAAATTCCTGAAGAGCTACGGCGGGGAGCTGCGGCTCATGATGGCCGACAACCTGGACTCCGAGCAATCGATTGGCCGCTCCGTCAACGAGCTCTACATAGAAGACCGCCAGACCAGCGTGCTGGGCCGCTTCATCCTGCTGAACTTCACGTATACCGTGCGGGATTTCCGGCAATAGACTCATCCTATGGTCCCATCGGAATAGGCTCATCCTATAGAATGACGGAGCCCCCGTTTCGTGGTGTTCGATATCGGCCAGCAAGAAACAGACTGATCCTACCGAAGAGGTAGGCTGAACCTTCTTCTGTACCCCACTTCAGGAAAGCGCGCCAACACTCGAATTCCGATTCGATAGGAAGAGCCTAACCTGCACGGATTAACGGCAGCAACGCAACGCTACGCAGCAACGCGCTCATGCGCGGGCGCGGATTGAGGGATTTGCGGGCCTCCATCTCCCAGGGAGGGGCGACACCGTGGGGCAAAATTGGAGATGGCCGACCGGAAATCCCTGCAATCCGTGCCAAGCAGGCTGAGCCTATCCCAGCATGCGCGCCGGGGTTATTCGCCGCTGGCTTCGTACAGGATGCGCTTCTCTTCCGCAGACAGCGAATCGTAGCCGCTCTCGCTGATTTTGTCCAGGATGGCGTCTACATCCTTGGCGCGGGAGGATTTGGGGCTGGAATCGGCCGAGCCAGAGCCGGCCGAACCGGTGCCAGACCCGCCGGAGGTTTTCTTGTTCGCCAGCCGTTCTTCCAGTGCCTGAAGCACACTTTGGCTGGAGCGCGGCCGACGGGCAGAGCCCGAGCCTGAGCCGGTTCCGCCGCGGCGAAACCCGCCGCCCCCAAAAAAGACTCCCGCCCATGCCGTGGCGCCGGGGCCGACCCGGGCCAGAACGTATCCGGTGAGGATGCCGCCGAGATGCGCCGAAACGGACGTGCCGCCGCCAGCCAGGAACAGGATATCCAACGCGATGAATCCCCAGACCACATACAGCAGCCGGACCACGCCGATGAACATGAGCGCAATCGCCTTGTTCGGAAACTCGATCGCGACCGTCATCATGATGGCCAACACGGCCGCCGAGGCCCCGTTCACGATCCCGCCGAACACCGCCACCCCCGGAAACAGCGCATGCAGCACGACCGTCAGCAGCGCGCCGCCCACCGCGCCGAGCACGTAAACGCCCAAAAAGCGCCCCGGACCGCGCATCTGCTCGTAATCGCGTCCTATCCACACCATCCAGAGCATGTTGAACAGGATGTGCAGCAGGCCGCCGAGCCCCGTCCCGAGGTGCAGGAACGCATACGTCAACAGCTGCCACGGCTCGAACAACACGCCCGGCATCCCCGGATTCAGGGCCACGTGCTGATACACGAAGTCCCGCGTCACGGGAATGTGGATGAGCACCACCTGCCAGAGCAGGTACACCACCACGTTCGCGGCCAGCAACGTCCGCATGGCCACGGGCTGCGCGGCGTACCAGAGCCGGAATCTCAAGAGCGGGTTTCCTTCCATCCCCTTACCAGTACATCCTGTGGGACGGCTTCCAGGGGAGCTTGCCCCGCCAGTACTGGATGAGCAGGAAACCGAAGAGCATGCCGCCGAGGTGGGCGAAGTGCGCCACGGTGCTTGAGCCCGATACGCCGCCAATCAGTTCAAGCAGCCCGTATCCGATGACGAACCACTTGGCTTTCACCGGAAACATGAAGTACAGGTAGATGGGCTGGTTCGGAAACATCATCCCGAAGGCAAGCAGCAATCCGAACACGCCGCCCGATGCGCCCACCGTCGGATACCATCCCGGACCGGAGGTGGCCACCACCAACTGGATCAACGCCGCGCCTATGACGCATACGAAGTAGAAGACCGCGAATCGCTGTGATCCCCACGTATTCTCAACCTGGACACCGAACATCCACAACGCGAACATATTGAACAGGATGTGGGTCAGGTTGCCATGCAGGAAACCATAGGTCACGACTTGCCAGGGCCAGAATTCACCCAGTCCGATCATGGGCGGGGTGCCGAGCGGCCACAGCCCGAACCACGTGATGAGCATCTCGTTCGTCTGCGGCACGATCTGGGCCATGAAGACCAGCACATTCAGGATGAGCAGGTTCTTGATGACCGGCGGGAAGACCGAAAATTGCGTTGGCGGCTGATACGTGCCCTGATACATCTGCAGGTGTTCTTTCGAGTGTGGGGACGGGATACCGAATGCCCCGCGTTTGGTTCTCAACTGTTAGATTGCCGGTAGATGCCGAAGCCTCCCTCCCATACTGCTCCAGACAGTGCGTCGCGTGGATATTCGCGGGGCGCGGCGCCTGCATGGGTTCCAGTGGCTGCGTACGTGCCGCCGCGCGCCCACAAAGGCCGAGGGTGGGCGGGAAATGCCCGGCTCCGCTGGAGCGTACGTGCCGCCCTCCTCATCGTTGCGCTGGCGCTCGTCATCCCGCCGTGGCGGTTTGTTTCCCGGATGCAGGCAGCGCTGCCCGCTATTCCGGCGCATCCCGCGGCCGCGGCGCCCATGGGCAGCCGGGTCCTGGCGGCCGACGGGACCGAAATCGGGCGCATCTTCCGGGTGAGACAGACGTGGATTCCGTTGGATGCGATGTCCCCCAATGTGATCGATGCGCTCCTGGCAACCGAGGACCATCGCTTTTTTGAGCACGGCGGCGTGGATATCGTGCGTCTGGCCGGGGCGGCGTGGTATACCATGCTGGGCGATCCGCAGGGTGCATCGACCGTACCCATGCAGCTCGCGCGCGGGGCGTTCCCGTCCATCGCCGAGGGGTCCATCTGGGAGCGCAAGACCCAGGAGATGCTCATGGCGCGCCGCCTGGTGCGGGAGATGCCGCGCGAGGCCATCCTGGAATGGTACCTGAACACAGTGCCCTTCGGATACAACACGTACGGCATTGAGGCCGCGGCCGAACGGTTCTTTTCGATGCACGCCGCGGATTTGTCCGTCGCGCAGTCGGCGCTCCTCGTCGGGATGCTGAAGGGCACGAGCCGATACGATCCGTTCAAACGGCCATCGCGCGCCCTGGACCGCCGCGCCACGGTCATCGGACGCATGTTCGACGATGGGCGGCTGACCCTGGCGGAAGCGCGTCGCGCGACCGCCGAGCCCCTCGCCCTCATCCCCTCCACCGAGGACCCCGCCACCTCCCCCGCCCCGCATTTTCTGGCCTACGTGAAGGCGTTCGTGGAATTCCAGGGGCTGGACGCCGAAACCGACGGGCTCACCATCCACACCACCCTCGATCTTGACATGCAGGCCGTCGCGGTCGGCGCGGCCGAACGCCAGGCGGCCCGGCTCCAGCGCGTGGTCAACCGGGAGTGGAGTCCCGAGGAACGGCTCTCCGTCGGGATGGTGGCGCTGGAGCCGGGCACGGCGTTCGTCCGCGCCTGGGTGGGAGACCTCGACTGGCGCGTGGACCAGTACGACAAAGTGGGGAGCGCGCTGCGGCAGCCCGGCTCCACCTTCAAACCCTTCCTGTACGCCGCCGCGCTCGAGGCCGGCTTTTCGCCCTGGTACATGGTCCAGGACCGCGTCCGAACCTTCAACGTGCCTGGCCGCGGAAACGTCTGGACCCCCACCAATTCCGGCGGCGGCGCAAGTGGCCGCGTATACACCCTCCGTGACGGCCTCGTCTGGTCCAAGAACACCGTGGCCGCGCACGTCATGTCGCGGCTCGGACCCGCCCGCGTGGCCGCCACCGCCGAGCGCATGGGCATCGCCTCCCCGCTCTTGCCCGTCCCCTCCCTGGCGCTCGGCACCTCCGAAGTCACGCTCCTCGAGCTCACCGGCGCCTACGGCACCATCGCATCCGGAGGCGTGCAGCGCGACCCCATCGTCGTCACCCACGTCACGGATAGGAATGGCCGGACCGTGGCCTCTTTTGCGGCTCCCTCTTTTTCGGCTGATGCGCCTGGCACGGCCCAGGCCCAAGCGGCCGCCGGCGCTACTCAGGCCCTCGAACCTGATATTGCGTATACCCTGCTGGACATGATGCGCGGCGTCGTCGATCAGGGCACCGGAAGCCTCATCCGCACCGAATTCGGTGTCCGCGGCGACCTCGCCGGCAAGACCGGCACCACACAGAACAACGCCGACGGCTGGTTCGTCCTCATGCACCCCGACCTCGTCGTCGGTGCCTGGGTCGGCTTCAACGACCCCGCCACCACCTTCCGCTCCAACTACTGGGGCCAGGGCGGCCACAACGCCCTCCTGCTGGTCGGGGACTTCATGCGGATCGCCACCCGCGCTGGCTCCAATTCCGGCACCGGCTCTTCCTCCCCATTGGTAAATCCCCGCGCACGCTTCCTCGCGCCGCCCGGATACCGCGCCCCCGCCCCGCCCGTGTACAACACACCCACCCCTCCCGACTCGCCCGCTTCGCCCGCCGCCACGGAATCGGAGCCCGTCGCCCAAATCCCGGGCGGACCATGAATCCCCAGCCGCCCGACTCCGTCCAGGCCCAATCCCTGATCTTCGCGGACCTGCACCTCGGCCGCGATCCTGCCGGCGACCCCGCCCGCCTCGCCGACCTTCTGGACTGCGTCTCCGCCCATGCTTCCCACGCGGTTCTCGAAACCGTCATTTTTCTCGGGGATACCTTCGATGCTTTCATCGATGCGCCCGGCCGGGTGCCGCCGGCCTTTCCGGCGTGGGCGGATGTGACGCATCGGATACGGGAGATGGGGGCCGCGGTGCGGTTCTTTTCCGGCAATCACGACCGGTGGCACCTGAGCGCTGCCGCTGGAGGCACCATTGCCAGCCTTATCGGCAGCGTGCCGCACCGCGGCCCCCACTTGTCCACGCTACACGGCTTCCGATGCTTCATGAGCCACGGCGACGAGTACGATGCGCTCTCCCCTGCGGCGCATCTCATGAAAAAAATGTCTGATACCCGCCTGGCGTACGCGGCCTACCGCACCGCTCTGCCGTTTGGCGGCGCGCAGTGGTTGGCCCAGAGCGTGAGTTCGCGGCTGGCCTCGTTCGATCCCCAAGCGCGCACCGTCGGGGCGCTTCGCGCGACCGCCGAGCGCATTCTGGCCCGCGATGACGCCGACATCGTCGTGTTCGGCCACGCCCACCACTCCGAATGCACGCGCATGGGCGACGGTTGGTACGTGAACACCGGGGACTGGCACCATGGTCGCTCGTACGTCGTGATCACGCCCGAAGGCCCTGAACTTCGGCAGTTTCGGCGTACGGCAGACATTGAATGAAGAAGTGGCTTTTGCGCGGAGTCGCGGGAGTGGGGTCCAAAACCAAGATCATCCTATCTGTTCAACAGGATCAGCCTACCCGGACAGGCCGGCCCGAACCCCGCCGCCGAAATGGCGTAGCAGGGATTTATGTACTCTGACGACGACCTGAGAGAATATTTTGAGCGTCCGGAGAACCGGAAGGTTCGCCGGAGCGCCGAGCGTGGCGCAGGCCCACCCCGCCCCCGCACGCCCATCGGCCGTTTCTGGCATGCAAAATTCGTCAACGCGGACAAAGCCCGCGCGGCGACCGCCGTGACGTACGTCGCGGGCGCGGCCCTGCTGGGCACGCTCATCCTGGGCCTGTATTTCTGGACGCTGCTGGATGAGCTCCCGCCCATGCGGGAAATCGAGAACCCGGACTTCCAGCTGGCCACGGTGGCCTACACGGCGGACGGCGAGATGCTCATGCGCTATGCGTATCAGAACCGCTCATGGGTGAATTTCGAGGACATCTCCCCCCACGTCATCAATGCGTTGTGGGCGACGGAGGATCATCGATTCTACGCGCACTGGGGCATCGACATGACGGGCATGCTGTCCATTCCGCTCAGCATCCTGAAGGGCGACCCGCGCGGCGCATCGACCATCTCCCAGCAATTGGCCCGGAACCTGTACAACGCACGCATCGGACGGGACGTCACCGTATCGCGCAAATTGAAGGAAATGGTGACGGCCGTGCAGCTGGAACGCCGGTACACGAAGCCGGAAATCATGGAGATGTACCTGAACACCGTTGAATTCGGCAACGGCGCCGGCGGGAACGCGGTGTACGGCATAGAGTCGGCGGCGCGGGTGTATTTCGGGAAGCCGCCGCTGGACCTGAACATCCTGGAGAGCGCGACGCTCGTGGGCATGCTGCAGGCCACGTCCGCCTACAATCCCATCCGGAATCCGGAGCGGTCGCAGCAGCGGCGCAATATCGTTTTGGTCCAGATGACCCGTCGCGGTGTCCTCCCGGACGGTTTCCTGGATGAGAACCGGGACGTCCCGGTGGAAACGGACTACCAGTCCGACGGCCTTTCGCAGTCGATTGCCCCGTATTTCGCCGAGCATGTGCGCAACGAACTGGAGGATTGGGGCGAGCGCATGGGATACGACATCTACGAGGACGGCCTGGTCGTCTACACGACGCTCGACTCCCGCCTGCAGAAGATGGCCATGGCAGCGGTCGATTCGGTGACGACCTGCCTGCAGAAGGTGGCCGACTTCGAATGGAGCTCCGAGGGCAGCCCGACGCGGGTCTGGAGCGCCAGCATGTGCGATTACATGCGCTTCGAGGATGAATCCTGGTCGGCGCTCTATGCGAAGCAGCCGAATCTGCTGAACAATATCATCGTGGATACGGACCGGTACCAGTCCATGCGGCGCAGCGGCATGCCCCGGGATGTCGTGTTCGATTCGCTCCGCGCCAATACTGCCTACATCGATTCGCTGAAGCACTCGAAACAGCGGATTGAAGCCGGTTTTGTGGCCCTCGATCCGCAAACAGGATACGTCAAGGCCTGGGTCGGCGGCCGCGAGATCACGCGGGACTGGTATGACCACGTATCGATTGCTCGACGCCAGGCCGGATCGACCTTCAAACCCTTCGTGTATACAGCCGCCATCGACAACGGGTGGTCGCCGTATTACACGCTGATGGACGATTCCGTCAAGTATGTCGATCCGCAGTCGGGCGTGGAGTGGAATCCCACGAACTTCGAGGAAATCTCGGGCATGCCCATGACCCTGCGTCAGGCGCTTGCCCGGTCGGTGAATACGGTCACGGCCAAACTCATGCTGGAGGTCGGCCCGCCCGAAGTAGCGTTCTACGCCAAGCGGATGGGCATTGAGAGCCCCCTGCAGGAGGTGCCATCCCTGGCCCTCGGCACGAGCGATGTAACGCTCCTTGAGCTGACCAAGGCCTACAGCACATTCGCCAACGGCGGCCTGCTGTACGAGCCGACGTCCATCACGCGGATTGAGGATCGCAGCGGCAACGTGCTCTACGAGGCGGCGTCCGCGCCCAAGGAGGCCCTGTCCGAAACCACGGCCTACACCATGGTCGACATGCTCCGCGCGGTCATCCGCCAGGGATCCGGCATCCGCATGGTGGCCGGCGAATACCAACTCGGGGAGTACGACCTGGGCGGCAAGACGGGCACGACGCAGAATGCGGCCGATACGTGGTTCATGATGATCCACCCGGACCTGGTCATGGGCTCCTGGATCGGGTTCAACGACATGCGCTACCGGTTCCGCGCCGAACATTACGGCCAGGGTGGCCGGACGGCGTTGCACGTGGTGGGACGGTTCTTCCGGAGTGCCGCCAATTCGGATGAGGCGTTCGTGAGTCCGGATTCGCGATTCCCTGCGCCGGGGCTCTTCGGAGGCCTGCCCTATCCGGCTCCCGATTCACTTCGCGTGCCGGAGAAAGAAGATCCGCAGCCGCGCCGCGGCCGCGTGAGCTGGTAGTTATCCCCTCAGCGACCCCATCCAGGTGCGGGATGTGGGATGCTCCTTCCGGATGCGCGCCCATGCGACTTCCGGATGCGCGGCGAACAGTCCGAACACCGCCGACCCCGATCCGCTCATGGCGGCATACAGCGCCCCGCTGTCGTACAGCAGATCCCGCAGTTCGCCAATGACAGGATACTTCGCCGTGACGCTCGCCTCGAAGTCGTTCACGATCGTGTCCTTCCAGGTCTCAATGGGCTCCCGCACGGCCTCACGGAGATCGGGCCGATCGCGGTCGTTCGGCGTCACGTTGGCGTAGGCCTCGGCGGTCGACACGTGCACATCGGGCACCACCACGAGTACCTTCAGATCCTTAATGGGTGCGGATTGGGTGTCAGAATGGGTGTTTTTTGGTTGTTCACGCGGAGTGGGGTCGGCGATTGAATCCAAACGCTCCAGCTGCTCCCCGATCCCGGACGCGAACGAAGGTCGGCCGTTCAGGAAAAACGCCACATCCGCGCCCAAGCCTGCGGCAATGCGCTCCAGATTGGTGGTATTCAAACCCCAAATGGCCGCGCAGCCCTGCAGTGTGGCGGCGGCATCGCTCGACCCACCGCCGAGCCCCGCCCCGTACGGAATGTGCTTTTCCAGGTGTATATGTACGCCGCGCCCCTCTGTGGCCAAAGCCCGCGCCGCCTTCATGCACAAATTCGACTCATCCGTCGGCAGGCTCGCGTCCGTGCACGTCATCCGGATGTCGTCGGCGGGCCGGAACGTCAACCGGTCGCTCCAGCCAATCGGCAGGAAGATGGTCTCGATGTCGTGGTATCCGTCCGCGCGGCGCCGCAGCACGTGGAGACCCAGGTTGATTTTTGCGACGGCGTCTTTGGTGAGGAATTCCAAAAGCGTTGGGGTTCGGTTCGGGGCGGGAAGGGGCAATTCAGGACGGCGGACTGAAATTGCACCCGGGCGGGGCATGCCTTATTTTCCCGCGTGCCAGTCGCCGGCCCAGCGCCGCGTCCAGGGTCAAAGTAGTGCAATTCCCCAACAATCCGCCACCGTTTGCCTGAACCGGTTACTGTTTCGACCTTCCAATCAGTTTCTGTCCAGTTTCCAAGGCCCATTTCCGGCGGTACACGATGATGAATGACAGACGTCTCCCGCGTTGGGGAGTGTTTTCTCTGGCGATGTTCGCCATACTCGCGCTCGGCGGTGGCGGCATCCAGACGGCCCAGGCACAGGTCCTCGGCGGCGGCAGCCTGCTCGATACGCCGGGTGCCAACCCGCTGACCCTGCTCCGGCAGCGCCTGGCCCAGTCCGGCATTTCTTCGGCATCCGTGCCCCTTGAAGGCGCGGTAGACGGCGCTACCTACATCGTGGGTCCGGGCGATGCGTTCAGCCTGACCGTCAACGGCGCATCCATGACCACCGTCCCGGCCGAAGTCAGTGCCGATGGCATGCTCATGCTGCCCGATGCGGGCGCGGTCCGGGTGGGCGGCATGACGCTGGACGATGCGAAACGCGCATCGATGACCCTGCTGGAGCGCGCCTACCGGAACGCCGAGATCTCCCTGGCCCTCGTGCAATCACGCCAGTTCTACGTGCACGTATCGGGCGCCGTCCCCGCGCCGGGCCGATACCTCGCGCTCCCGGTGGCCCGCGTATCGAGCATCCTGGAACTGGCGTTCGCGGACACCCTCGCACAGCCGGTCACGAACCGCACGTTCCGTCCCTCGCTGCGCAACATCCGCCTGCTGCACACGGACGGTACCGAGTCGGGCGTGGACCTCATCCAGTATTTCTCGTCGGGCGATCGCGCAGCCAACCCCTACCTGCGGGACGGCGACGTGATTTTCATTCCGGCCTACCAGCCGGCGAACAGCAGCATTTTCGTGGACGGGGCCGTTCCGTTTCCGGGTGACTACGACTACCGCCCCGGCGATACGGTCCGCGACCTCATCCGCCTGGCCGGCGGGGTGGATGCCGGCGCGGCGCGCGCGGTGCGCCTCATCAGGCAGGACGGCACGACCGTGGACATGACCATCGACGAGGCGCTCGGCGCGCGCGGCGCCGGCACCCCGGTCGCGGCCCGCGACCACGTCCAGGTGGTCATACCCGCCGAGCTGAGGGGTCAGGCAAATGTAACCGGCCAGGTTACATTTCCAGGTACGTACCCCATAGTCGAAGGCGAGACCACACTCAGGGATCTGGTGGCCACGGCCGGTGGCATCCGGGACGAAGCCCTGCTCCGGGGTGCGTACCTGGAGCGCAGGGCGCTGCCTGACCCCCTCGAGACCCTGCGCGGCAACCGCTTTGGTCCCGAACCCCCGCTGGCCGAGATGATTTCCCTGGCGGATACCACCGCCATCATGCAGCGCCTGCGCCTGAGTGACATGGACTTCATGAGCCGGGCCTACTTCGCCCAGGAAATGCGCCTGCAGAACCGCGTGAGCGTCAACCTCGAGGAGGCCCTGGAGGACGGTGCCCGTGAAGTGTACATCCGGAACGGCGACCGCCTGGTCATCCCCCGGAATCCCAACGCCGTGTTCGTGTTCGGCCAGGTCAACCGGCCCGGCTTTGTGGACTTCCAGCCCGGCCTCACCGCCGAGCAATACGTTAACGTCGCCGGCGGCCGGAGCGCCGTGGCCGAGGACGTCTACATCATCCACCCGGCCAGCGGGCAGATCCTGCCGGCTGGCAGCCGCGCCCTGGAATCGGGCGATTTCGTGTTCGTGGACCGCAAGGTGGACATCGCGGACAGCCCCGAACTGCAACGGCTCCTGATCGAGGAGAACCGGACGCGGGCCGATGCACGCATCCGAACGCTGCAGACCGTCGTGCAGAGCGTCGGCACCCTGGCGTCGGTCGTTGCACTCATCATCAGCATCCGCCGGAACTGAGTCATGGAAGCCAACAACAACATGTCCGAATCGTGGTGGAACATGCTGGGCGTGCTTTACCGCTGGCGCCGCTTCATCGTCATCGTGACGGGCGTCATGGCGGTGCTGTCCGTCATCATCAGCCTCATGCTGCCCCTCTGGTACAAGGCGTCCTCCCGCCTCCTCCTGCCTGAATCCAGCGGTGGCGGCCTGGCCAGTGCCCTCCTGGGCGACCTGGGCTCGGCGGCCAAGTCGCTGCTCGGCGGCAGCAGCGGGGATTATGTCCGTTTCATGGCCATCCTGGACAGCCGCGCCGTCAAGATTTCCGTGATTGAAGAGTTCGACTTGATCAACGTCTACGACGTCGCAGGAAAGAAGGCCCCGCTTGAGGAAGCCATCGAAGCACTGGAAGACAACGTGGAATTCGTGGTGGACGACGAATACGATTTCATGTCCATCGAGGTGTACGACCGGGATCCCGTACGGGCGGCCGCCATGTCCAATTTCTATCTGTCGCAGCTCGACAGCATCAACAACCGTTTGAACCGGCAGACGGCGGGCAATTTCCGGGCGTATGTTGAGGAGCGATACGAACGCGCAGCGGACGAGCGCCAGACCCTGCTCGATTCGCTCCAACAGTTCCAGGAGCGCTACGGCGTGTTCAACCTGGAAGCGCAGACGGAGGCGTTCTTTACCCAGATAGCCGAGGTCCGGGCCAACGCCGTCCAGGTGGAACTGCAGTATGAGGCCCTGCGTCGGCAATTCGGAGACGACAACCAGCAGGTCCAGCAGCTCGCATCGCTGGTCTCGGCGGCCGATGCCCTGTACCGGGACATGTTGCAGGGACGCGAGGCGGTCCTGCCCGTCGACCTGGATGCTGCACCGGCCATGGTGCGCGCCTACGCGGACATCGCCATGGAGCGCCTCATCCAGGAAACCATCCTGGAAATGGTCGCCCCCATCCTGGAACAGGCACGCTTTGAAGAGGAGCGCCAACAACAGGCCCTGCAGATCGTGGACGAAGCGGTGCCTCCGCATCGCAAGGCAAAACCGAAACGCGCCATTGTCGTGATTTCCGCGACCCTTTCGGCCTTCATCCTGGCCGTCCTCTATGCGCTGATGACCGATTGGTGGCGGCGGCGTCACGCGGTGTTCACCGAGCGGCTGCGCACGGCGGCGGCCAGCCGGGGCCATGGCCAATAGTGCCACAAACCACACCGTGCCCAACACGCCCCTCTTGCCCGGTGATACCTGGCTGCTGAATTGGGGCCGCTTCCTGCTCGGAGGCGCCCTCGCCCTGGGCCTGCTTGTGACCGTCTACCTGACGGCGCTCGCCCCGGACCTCCTCCCCGCCCTGCCCATCCTGCTCCTGGCCGGCCTGGCGGGCTGGTGGCTGTTCACGCATCCGCTGGCGAACCTGTTCGTCGTGTTGTGTGCTTTTGTACTCGTCGCCAGCCACGAAGAGGGTATCCAGGCCACGGAAGCCCTCTATGCGCTTTATTTCCTGGCATTCCTTGGGCACTGGGTGGTCGTGCACCTGTTCATGCGGAAGGACCACGTCATCCGGACGCGGGAGGACCAGGCGTTGATCCTGTTCCTCGCGTTCATGACGCTTTCCATTCCCCTGACCCTGGTTTTCGGAGGCAGCCTGAAAGGCGCACTCACGGAATGGCTGGCCTACATGCTGCTCGGACTCTACTTCCCGGTTCGCGCGGCTGTCCAGTCCTCACGCCGAGGGGTGATGGTCGTGTTGGTCGGCGTTGCGTTTGTCGGCTTTTTCGTGTTGATACGGAACGCACTGAATTTCCAGGAAATCATTGTCGATGCGACCGCACCCTGGCAGGTTGCACGCGGTCGCGTTATCACGAACTCGGCATTGATTCTTGTCCCATCATTCATTGCCTTGGGATTATTCCTGGCAGCGAGGACCGTACGCGAGTTGGCGCTGTGGTTCGGATTCTTCATGATGTTTGTAGCCGGGCTTCTTCTGACTCAGAGTAGAGGTTACTGGTTGGCATTTGCTGTCGGCGCCTTTGTCATCTTCCTGCTGGTGGGCGCTCCGTCGCGTCGCAGACTGCTCTGGTCCGGTATCGTGTCGCTTCTGGGTGTTGTGTCCGTCGCGTATATCCTTTTTCCAGACGCCTTCCTTCTGATGGCCACGGGAATGATCAACCGGCTGTTTTCGATCGGATCGGCTATTTCAACGGATCCGTCCATGGTGAACCGATACCTGGAAAGCCAGGCGGCCATGGAGCATGTGAAATCGAATCCGATACTGGGTCACGGGATGGGCACGCCATTCCGATTCTATGACATCACCTGGGAGTATTCCATGAATCGTGCGTTCATCCACAATGGCTATGTCTCGTTGTTGTTCAAATTCGGCTTGTGGGGAACGGGCCTCGTCCTCTTCTTCCTGGGAGCCATTTTCGTACGGTCCACACAGAGTTTTCGCCGCAAGCTGGGCTCCCGTACACACCAGGCCATGGCATTGGGAGTGGCCGGCTGTCTCGCCGCTTTCTCCATTCTTACCATCACATCCAATCCATTCTATTTGAAGGATACACTCTTCATCCTGGGTGTGCTCTCAGGAATCGGTGGTGGTGCATGGGCGCTTCGAATGGATTCGTGAAGAGCCATTCCCACATCGCGCTGGTCGAATTGTATGCTGGGGGCCATCACAGGATGTACCTCGAATTGCTGGTGCAGCAGTGGTTATCCGGCGCATACCCCGGAAAACTCTCACTCTGGGTGTCATCAGTCTTCGCCGAGTCGCATGCTGATTTCATTTCGGCTCTGGTGGATTCTCCCGTCGAGATCCACGTGCTGGATGAAATCCCGCGTGACCTGGAGTCCGGAAGCGGGGCGAAGCATCTCCTGAAGTGTGATCGGTGGCATGGCCATGCACTGAAACACGCGTGCGATGGCGGCGCCAAGCATGTTGTATTCATGTACCTGGATCATGCCCAACTGGCGGTAGCGCGGCGTTCGACCATGAACGTCCGTGTGTCCGGAATCTTGTTCAAGCCACCGGAGCGTGTTCACTCCTGGGCGCTACCTGGTGTCGTGCGACAGGTTCGGAAACGATTCATCCTGAACCGGTTGACCCGATCGCCGAGCTTGCACACCATTTTCGTCCTGGACCCCGCAATTCCAGTCGAGCGTCCTTTCGTATACATGCCGGACGGCATCACGCAACCGGATCCCGATCTGTCACCGGACGAAATCCGTGCACAAACCGGAAGCGGACGTGCGCGCCTTTTCCTGATGTTCGGCGACCTGAGCCTGCGGAAAGGCATTCATCGTCTGGCGGATGCCTGGAGTGGACAGGGACACCTGCTCCTGGCGGGTCGCGTACCCGAAAACGAGCCGGAAGCGCAAGCGGCTGTCGACCGGTTGGCGAATCGTCAAGATGTGTCGTATTACTCGGGATACGCATCGAATGAACGAATGGCGGCCTTTTTTCGCGCATCTGACGTTGTGTTGCTCCCTTACGATGGCCACGTGGGATCGAGTAATGTTCTGATTCGGGCAGCACACGCCGGAAAGCCTGTCATTGCGTGCAGCGATGGACTGGTCGGTCGTCTGGTCGAGCAAAATGAACTGGGACGCACCGTGAATCCGACAGATGCGACAGCATTCGGATCCGCACTCGACCGCCAGGAAATCGCCTTCAATCCGTCCAAAATGGCACAGTTCAGTGCCCTTCATTCGCCAGAGGCCATGGGGCAGATATTCTTTTCGACCATCCTGACCAACTGAAAATGAGTCCGAAGCTTCGCGTTTGTATCCAGTGGCCGCGGTTCGGACCCTATCACATGGGCCGGCTCCAGGCGGTTCATGAAAGGCTGGCCGCGGATGGAATGGAACTCGTGGCCCTCGAAACGGCCTCGAAGGATGCTCTCTATGCATGGAGCGAGATGGAGGCGACGACGGATTTCCAGCGGGTCCAGGTTTTTCCGGGTCAGGTATTCGAGTCCATTCCTCCCGCCGTCATGCACGCCGAAGTGGTAAGCGCACTGGACAGGATGGACCCGGATATCGTCTTCATCCATACCTACAGTTTCCCGGACAGCCGGGCATGTCTTGAATGGTGCAAGAAGAGAAACCGGTCGGCGGTCGTCATGACCGATTCTAAGGAAGACGATGCTCCGCGCAATGGCTTTCGGGAATGGTTGAAGTCAGGACTCATTCAGTCCTACGATGCGGCACTGCTGGGTGGAACGCCGCAGCGACGGTATTTCGAAAAACTGGGATTTCCGCCGGATGGCATTTTCCTGGGCTACGATGTTGTCGACAATGCCTACTTCAGGCAGGCCGCTGAAAAATCCAAGGCATCGGATTTGTCCGGACTCCCGGGCCTTGGTCCGGGCGACGGACCAGACCACGCCCCGTTCTTCCTCGCATCGAACCGATTCATTCCGGCCAAGAATCTGGATAGGCTGTTGATGGCCTATTCCGCCTACAGGAGATTGTCGGATAATCCCTGGCGACTGATCATGCTCGGGGACGGAGAATTGCGTCCCCAACTGGAGGCCGCCGCGCCAGACGGTGTCGTTTTTGCCGGATTCAGGCAAATCGAAGACATCCCCGCCTACTATGGCGCCGCTGCATGTTTCATCCATCCGTGCCTGAAGGATACGTGGGCACTGGTGGTAAATGAGGCCATGGCGTGCGGACTACCCGTCCTTGTTTCCACCCGTGCGGGTTGTCATGTCGACCTGGTGGAACACGGTGAAAACGGATACCGATTCGATCCTGAAGACGTGGGTACCATGACATCACTCATGATGCGGGTGGCCGAGCACACCGATTGGCGCAAACGTGCTGGCCGCCGGTCTCTCGAAATTATCGCCGAATGGGACCTGGATCGCTTCGTGAGTGGAGTATATGATGCCATGGTTTATTGCAAAGAGACACCCAGGGTGCCGTACCATGCCCGGGGACGGGCCATCGTCGCCCTCATGAAGCGCACCCGCTCGACGACGGCGTTCCACACGGCCGAAATATAGCTTCGCCGAGTGGCTGTAACTCTCCCGGCGGCTGAGGCGTAACTCGGTTGAACGTCCAAAAAAATGCCATCATGTCCCGATCCCTGACCTTTCTTCTGGCCGCCTTCCTGTTCCTTCTGCCCGCCATCCAGCCCGTCGGCGCGCAGAACCAACCGCCGAACCGCGCCGACGCGGGAGAGCACGCCGGCGCTGGCGAATACGATGCACTTGTCAGCGCCATGCGCGTCGTGGTATCCATCCTGCACGATGCGACCACGCGGCACGCCGCCGAGCCGATTTCCGACCAATTGCGCAGCGTATCGCTGAAACTGAACGATGCGGCGCCGTCCACCGGCGGATTCCGGGGGCCCTCCCGCAACCCGGACGAGTTGGTGCGCATCCTGAAGGATGTCCGCTATCAATTGTTCGACATGGCCCACGAAACGAGCGATCGCGACCTCGCCATCAAATTGTATGACATGGTCGATGCGCTCGACGAGGCGGTCGCCCTGGCTGAGAACCGCGAGGTCAACTACGTGGAGCGCCCCAGCGGCGATTACTACACGGAAGGAACGTGGCAGGATGGCCGGCGCACCGGCGGCTCCACCGGGGACCGCTACCGCGATCGGGACAAGGATCGGGACGATGACAAACACTGGCGGCGCGGCGACCATAATTGGAATCCGGATTGGGACTGGGACTGGAATTGGGATCGGGGATGGTCCCACGGCAGGATCTCCTCTTCGGGATTCATCGGGGAAAGCGCCAGCAACTGGCCATATGCCGACCGGAGCCTGTACCGGTTCACGCCGGCCGTCCGCTACAACCGCGTGGAAGGACTCGTCCTGGGCATTGCCCAGGATCCCCTGTCATGGACGTCGCGGGACCGGGGTCGGATCTTCGGCCAGGTCAGTTACGCGTTCGGTCTGGATGACCTGCGCTACGAAGTGGGCGCCGAGACCCGGATTGGCCGCCCCGACGACGTGGTGGACATCAAGTTCGGGGGCGCCTACCACCAGAACACCGGCACGGAAGACCTCTGGAAATCCAACTGGGTGGAGAACAGCCTGGCATCGGCCCTTTTCAAGACCGATTTCTTCGACTACCACGAGACGGAGGGCTGGACCCTGTACACCGTCATGCGTGTCACGCCGTACGTCCAGATGTCGGCCGGTTACCGGAGCGATGCCTGGCGCTCGCTGTCCCGCAACGTCAGTTGGTCCCTGTTCGGGGGCGACGGCTTCCGCGTGAACCCCGGCATCGTCGAAGGCGACATGCGTTCGCTGGTGCTGTCGCTCGAGGGCGGCAAGGTCGTCTCGCTGAACCGGCATCCGCGCGGCGTGGCCTTCCGTGCCGAGGCGGAAATCGGGCAGGGACTCGGCGGTGACTTCGACTACTCGCGCTATGTGGGTGATGTGCGCGGCTATGCCCGCCTGTCCCGCGTGTCGGGCTTCAGCCTACGCATGCGAGGCGGCTTCACCGAGGGCAGCGTCCCCGTCCAGAAAGCCTTCACGCTGGGCGGCGCCGGCACCATGCGCGCGTATCCCCAGAACATCTACCAGGGCACGCGGATGCTCCTGGCCAACGCCGAACTCGCCCTCCACGAGCCCGATGTACTCGATTGGCTGCTGGACGACATGATCCTGCTGGGTCTGTTCGATGCGGGCTGGACCAACTCCGGCAGCATTGTCTCCGGCGGCGCGGGCAGCGGCGCTTCAGATGCGTTCGCCTGGAAGGATGTCGTCCCCTCGGCCGGCGTCGGACTGGCCCTCGACGACCGCAACCTCCGATTCGAGCTCGCCTGGCCCCTCCGCGACCTCGGCACCGGCCGCAGTCCCACCTTCTGGCTGCGCCTGAACCCGACGTTCTGAATTGTTATCCTTGCATATTTAAAGCCTTGCTTTTAATTTGCACGGATGATACCTCGCCGTGCCTATACTCTCGTCCGCGAAGGCTTGCGCCGTCAAGCCGCTGTGGCGCTGATTGGTCCGCGTCAGGTTGGGAAGACAACCCTCGCCCATGAGATTGGGGATGAAACTGGCGCACTCTACCTCGACCTGGAAGCCAGGGCGGACCGGGACAAGCTGGCCGATCCTGCACTGTTTCTCCGTGCGTATGCGGATCGCTTGGTCATTCTGGACGAGATTCACCGGGTCCCGGAACTGTTCCAGGAACTGCGTGGCCTGATTGACGAGGGACGAAGGACCGGCAAACGGAACGGGCGTTTTCTCATTCTGGGTTCGGCCTCAATGGATCTGCTTCGGCAATCGGGAGAAAGCCTTGCCGGTCGGATTGAATATGTGCACCTCTCCTCACTGGATGCGCTTGAAGCCACGGACGACGCGGATTCATTGCGGCGTCTGTGGGTGCGTGGTGGCTTTCCGGACAGTTTTCTGTCTGAACGGGAATCGGACAGCTTTGCCTTCCGTCAGAACTTCATTCGAACGTATCTCGAGCGCGACGTGCCCCAATTCGGTCGCCGTATTCCGGCAGAAACACTGGAGCGACTGTGGACCATGCTGGCACACAGCCAGGGTGCGCTGCTGAATGCGTCCAAACTGGCCGCTGGGCTTTCCGTTACGGCGCCCACCGTGACCGGATATGTTGACCTGCTGGTTGATTTACTGCTCGTACGGCGTCTTAGACCGTTTCACGGCAATACGAAAAAACGCCTGGTAAAATCCCCCAAGGTATATGTCCGGGACAGCGGACTGGTACATGCCCTGCTCGGCATTCAAGATTACAATGACCTTGCCGGCCACCCGGTTGTCGGCATGAGTTGGGAAGGCTTTGTGATAGAAAACCTGATCAGTATCGCGTCGCCGCAAACAAAAGCCAGTTTCTACCGCACATCTGCCGGCGCTGAAATCGACCTGCTTCTTGAGTTGCCCGGAAAAAACGGGCTCTGGGCGATTGAGATCAAACGCGGCCTCTCAGCGAACCTCAGTAAAGGATTCCATAGTGCCCGCGCCGACCTCAATCCGGACCGCTCCTTCGTGGTGACATCTGCCAATGACCGATTCCCCGTCGCCGAAGGCGTAGAGGCCATCGGTCTCAGGGAACTGGCGAAACTCCTGATGGAGTTTGGCGCCGCTCAACCCTGATCGGCATGGATTGTAGATTGAATTGACAATCCATGCCATACGATGAGTGTTGCCATCCCTAAATTGGCGGCATGAATTCCCTCTCCCTCCGCCTCAAACACGCGCTCAAGCACTTCGTGGGCCGCTTCGGCGTCGAACTGCGGCGTACGCGGTCCGGCTTCGGCCCGGCGACGGCGGCCCGGCCCCTGGCGGTCACGAATTTGTTCTATGAGGACCTCCGCGCCCGCGGTTTCATGCCTGCGTTCATCGTGGACGTGGGCGCCAACCGGGGCGACTGGACTGAAATGACGTTGGGCGTCTGGCCGGACGCCCGGTTCCTCCTCCTGGAGCCCCAACCGGAGTTCGCGCCCGGATTGGACCGACTGTCGGCCGCGCATCCCAACGTGGAGTGGCTACCCCTGGCCGCTGGCCCCGAGGACAATGAACTCATGCTGACGTTGTGGCCGGACCTGAACGGATCGTCCCTGACCCCCACCGAGCGCGAGCGCACCGCCGAAATGAAGAACCAACGGCAGGTTTCGGTCCGGCGTTTGGAGGATCTGGTCCAGAACGGTGGCACCGTCCCGAATCTGGTCAAACTGGATATCCAGGGATTTGAACTGGAAGCCCTGAAAGGCGCCGAGTCCTTCTTCGGCGTCACCGAGCTCTTCGTGCTCGAGGTTTCGTTGTACCCGTTCTACGAGCGGACGCCCATTGTGAGCGAGGTCGTGGCGTTCATGCACGATCGAGGCTACGAACTCTATGACGTAGCCGATTACATTCGCCGCGCATCGGATGGCGCGCTCGCCCAGATGGACATGGCGTTTGCGCGCCAGGGCGGCATGTTGCGCGCATCGAACACGTGGTAGGCTGAGCCTTTTTCCCTACTCCAGGTTTTCCAGATCAGCCCAGTCCTGGTGCCTGCCGAGGGCTCGCTTGTTTTGCTTGAGGCGATCAAGGTTGATGAATGGAACCGAAACATCGTCCACGACCACCTCAACCTTTTCCTGATAACAGGAATCGAATTCAACTCCCTTCAGGCTCGTGAGGAGGTCAATCCGGTTTGGAGGGTATCCCAATTGAACTACACGGTCGGGAGCCACGAAATCTGCTTCGGTCAGATCTGTTGACCCGAATCCGAACTCGCGCAGTGCATCCATCAGCCTGCGGGCATTTTCCGGGTTGAAGTCCACCCACAAATCGATGTCCTTTGTATACCTGGGGTGTCCATGAAACGCGACCGCGTAACCGCCCACGACCAGGAATCGGACCTCATGAGAGGTCAATAACGCGATAAACTCTTTGAAGTCGGGGCTGAGATTCATCTTGCCAACCGTGGTATTCGCGTCGAATGGATTCGAGTGCTTCCAGGCGCCGCTCATATGATTGCGACTGCCAATAGGCAAAATCGCTGGGGGCCTCGTCTATCTTGAAGATCTTGACGGCTTTGCGATCAATCATGATAAGGATGGCTTTGGCGGAAGTGTACTTCTGTTATACTCTTGAACCTGCTCGAGGTTGGGCCTATTCAATGCCTGCAGCCACCAGCTTCTTCATGGGCTTGGCCAGAATAAGCGCGACGGCGCCAGCGGCCGCTGAAATCAACGCCACCTGGTAGAAGAGCCCTTCGAAGCCGAGGGCTTCCACGTCGCCGGCCACGAGACCGGCGAACAAGTTGCCGAGCGCCGTGGCCACGAACCAGATGCCCATCATCTGGCTCACGCGCCCCGTCGGCGCAAGCTTCGTGATCGACGACAGGCCGACCGGAGACAACGACAGTTCGCCCACGGTGTGGAAGAAGTAGGTCACGATCAGGAAGATCATGGCCGCATTGGCACCTTCAGCCGCCGCCTGGGCCGCGCCCCAGGCCAGCACGAAGAAGCCGGCGCCCAGGCCAATCAGGCCGAACGCGAACTTGAACAGGAACGAGGGGTGCTTGTTGATGCGCGCCAGCGCCAGCCACAGCCAGCCAAAAATGGGCGCAAAAATGATGATGAACATCGAGTTCACCGACTGCAGCCAGCTGGCGGGCACTTCCCAGCCGAACGCACTGCGATCGGTGGCCCGCTCAGCGAACAGGTTCAAGCTGGATCCGGCCTGTTCAAAACCGCTCCAGAAGATGGCAGCCAGCACGAAGAGCCACAGGATGATCACCAGATGCTTCTTTTCCTGGGTGTTGTGGCCGCCGAACAGGAACAGATACGCGAAATACAGCCCCACGATGATCAGGATACTCGACCCCAAGCCGCCGGCAATCTGCTGGATGGTGAGCGGAATAATGCCCCACGAGACCAGGAATCCGAACAGCACGGTGAGACCAAGTATGCCCGCGCAAATGGAATAGAAACGCTTCGAGCGCGTTGAGATTTCCTGAGCCGACGAGGCGGACACAAACGTCCCGGCCTCCCCCAGGTACTTGTAGCCCAAGCGGTACTGTATGAGTCCGAGGACCATGCCGAAGCCGGCCGCCGAGAATCCCCAGTGCCAATTGACTTCCTGCCCGAAGTACCCGCAGACGAGCGGCCCGAGGAATCCGCCGAGGTTGATGCCCATGTAGAAGATTGAGAATCCCGCATCGCGCCGGGCGCCGCCCTCCGGATACAGATCCGCCACGATCGAACTCACGTTCGGCTTCAGGAGACCCGTCCCGATGACAATCAGGATCAATCCGGCAAAAAACGTGAACTGGGACGGTATGGCCATGCTGAAGTGACCCGCCGCAATAATGCATCCCCCCACGAAAATGGACTTCCGCTGCCCCCAGATCTTGTCCGCCACCCAGCCTCCGGGCAACGACAACAGGTACACGAAACTGGTGTACAGGCCGTAGATGGCGGCCGCCGTACCGTCCGAGAGCTCCATGCCGGGATTCATTCCGGTCGCCGCGGCTGTCATGAAAAGGATGAGCAGCGCACGCATCCCGTAGTAACTGAACCGCTCCCACATTTCCGTGAAGAACAGGGTGGCCAGACCACGGGGGTGACCGAAGAACGAAACGTCTGTGGACATGAGCTATGCTGTCAGATAGATGGGTTTGTCGGGACGGGCTTTTCTGTCAGGTTTGCGTGAAGATAGAAAAACCCGCCGGGCTATTCCGCATCCATTTCGGCTTTCTTTGTGGAATGGGTGATGATCGGAATCCAGGCGGGCTCGCCGTCATAGCCCGGATTCATGGTCAGACGCTTTACTTCCGTACCGTCCGGATTCATGATGTAGATATCGTCACTTCCGTCCCGGCGAGATTGGAACGCGATTTTCTGCCCGTCAGGAGACCAGACCGGATGGCCGTCGAACGCATGGTTGTCAGTAATTTTCCTTGCATCGGAGCCATCGGCGTTCATGACGTACAGCTCCGAAGCTTCTCCTTCACCGCGGGTCATCACCATGCGGGTCCCGTCGGGCGACATGTTCGCGGACCGTTCTGATGGCGGCGGCTCGGGAACGCCCTGGATTCCCAGCCGCTGCGCCTCGCCGCCCCACGCATTCACACGCACCAAATGCCGCCCCCCATGTTCGTATACGAGGGCGTTCCAGGCATCAACCCAACGTGGCGCGCGATCCTCGCCTTCGTGGGTCGTCAGACGGCGCTTGCCTCCACCCGTGGCTTCCATAACGTATACATCCAGATTTTCATCACCCCACTGGCTGACGAATGCCAGCCGTTGCCCGATGAGATCGCCTGTCTCCCGCGCCCTCTCCGATTCGGCCGAAAGCACAATGCGCCGGAGCCGGTTTTCCGGATACACCCCCGCTACCGGATCCACCAGTTCGGCGACATACAACGTGTCCGCGTCCGGGGTGACCGCGATCCCATTGGGAGCGCGGAACCGTGCATTGTGCGCCGCCCCGTCCCGATGCCCGGGCAATCCATCCCCAGCAACCACACGAAGGGTGCCGGTAACCGTATCGTATGCGTATACCTGCTCCGCCGAGAACTGGGTGGTATACAGAACCCCGTCCGCCATGGCCATCCACGCCACGCCGCTCCCGGATACCGCAGGAATGTCGACCACCTCCCTGACCTCGCCCTCGGCTGAGACGGAGATGATATTCCCGTCCCAGGATGCGAGGTACAGCCGGCCCGTGTCATTGTCGAACGCCGATCCCAATCGGTTCCGCAGCCGTTCGTCACGTGCCAGGACTGACATCTCCCCTTCCGGAGTCGTCTTCAACAGGACCGGTTCATTGAAGTCGGTCGTATAGGCGTTGCCGGTACGATCCACGGCCAGTCCGTCGCCAGGCGCATCGGACAAATGCCGGACTGTTCCATCCGGCGATATCCGTACCAGGCGACCTCCGGGCACATCGTGCGCCTTGGCGTATACGTGACCCTGACTCCACGCCAATCCGGCCGGTTTCAGGCCTTCAGCCAGCACCGTTTGCCGGCCGTCCGGGGAAACCCGAACAATTGCACCGCCATCGGTCCCCAGGATGACGCTCCCGGCATCGTCCAATGCAATTCCACGGGACCCGGTAAAACCGGTAAGGATCGTCTCGACATGCGCCCGTTCCGAGAGCGGACCCGGCAGCAGGACGCGCCCCTCTGCTGTTGTCGGAAGCCGCTCGGCTTCCATGAGGACCCATGAAAACCAGTTCATGCCCCCATTGTACGACCGCTCCGCGTTCAGGGACCACCCGTCTGCATTGACCAGGTCGATGGTCAACCGCTGGAGATGCGGTCCCGTGATATCGGTCATGGGCGTCTCGGGCATGACCACCTGCGTGCCACGGCGTTCATAATGCGCGAATTCCGGCCAGAATGCAGGCGTAGTTGACCCGTTGTAGCGCATGTGCCAGGCTGCACGCTCGGGATGGTACACCCGTTCAATCCACCCGAGCGACGGCGGGCCGAACAGGGGAGCATGGACCGGCCACCACGCTTCGCGGATGCTGGGCCACGGACCCTGCCATGCGGGTTGGATATGAACGACCGCATCGAATGGCACCCACTTCCCACCCGGCCACGATTGCATGCCCTGCACGCGCCACACCCCCATCTGGAAGTCGAACGGATCCACGGAGGACTGCCGGGCCAACGCCGGGGTGGGCGACGCCAGCACCGTGAGTACCAACAGTACACAGGAAACGGAGGGAAGCCACAGGGATGCGAAACGGAGGGACATACGGTTGTACAAAGAATGTTTGATAAGGTGCAATGCGAGCGGCACATCGATGCCGGAGAATGCATCACGGAAAATGTGCCGTTCCGCACCGATCCTCGACTCACCCTATGCAGTGAGCCGTCTCCCGGAGCAACCAGACCCGACCTTTGACCGTTTGCAGATGCACAATTGACTCCACATTCCCATGATGCTTGTCTGGACGGTGCTGCTCTCCTTCGGCGCCTTGCACGGGATTTTTCTTGCGGCGGCACTCCAATTCCGGCCTGCCTCCGAGCCTACGTCACGCAGTCGGTCGGCAAGGCCGTTCTTGACCGTCCTTCTGCTGGCTTTGTCGCTCATGATTGCGGAGGCCGTCTACGCCATGCACGGCGGTTGGCTGCGGACACCGGGCCTGGCCTTTGCATCCGCACCATTGTGGTTCGCGGTAGCCCCGCTGCTGTACCTGTTCGTGGACCGGAGGACGAGCGATCCAACGGATGAACGCCGAGTGCACCCGCCCCGGGAATGGATGTGGCATTTTTCGGCCGCCGTTGCTGTACCTGCCTTCCTGGTCGTTCCGTTCTGGATTTTGCCTGCAGGCGATCAGTTGGACTTCATTGCCGCCACGCCGAGAGGGTGGCGATTCGTACTCTTCCATTCTGCCGTCATCGTGCAGTGGCTGGTGTATCTGTTCCTGGCATGGAGAAAGACCAGACGATGTACACATCCTGGTGTGATCCGGGGCCTGCTGCTGGGCATGATGATCTATGTAGTGGCCGCCGGCCCCGCCTACCTGCTGCCGGAAACCTGGCTTGGAAGATGGCTCGGACAGGTTGACTACATATTCATCCTGGCCTTCTTGATCCACGGCGTGGCCTGGACCGCCGTACGTACGCCACAGGCCCTGTTTGAATCTCCGAACCGAAAGCGCAAATACCAGCACTCGGGGCTCAGCGACGCCGATGCACAAGCGTTGGTCGAACGACTGGATGGCATCATGCATGATGAGGAACTGTTCAAGGACCCGGCCTTGACGCTCGACCGACTGGCCGCGACCGTACATGCATCCAGCCATCACGTATCACAATGCCTGAATCAGATCCGTGGGGACAACTTCTACGCCTACGTTAACCGATTCCGGGCCGAGGAAGCCGCGCGTCGCCTGCAGGACCCTGCTCATGACCACCTCACTGTACTGGCCATAGCCGAAGAATCGGGGTTCAACAGCAAGGCCTCCTTCAATCGGGCCTTCCGCGCGGCCACGGGCATGTCCCCGAGCGAATACAAGGCCCGACGCGGCGCCTGAACAGAAATTTCAGCAGGAGGCCCGGTTCGGCGCAGTATCTTCGAGGATCGTTCGGGATTATCGAGACCTCCGGGATCGTTCTCGAACGTGTCCCCAGACGCAGCCCCAGACGCAGCCCAAGCCCCAGCCCACAATGTCAGACTCGCTCCAATTCCAGAAAGATGCCCACGGCCACCGCACCCACACGTGTGGCGAGCTCCGCGCCGAGCATGCCGGCAAGACCGTCGTCCTGAAGGGCTGGGTCGATACGCGCCGAGACCTGGGTGGCCTGATTTTCCTGGATCTGCGCGACCGATACGGCATCACCCAGATTGTCCTCCATCCGGAGGAAAGCCCGGAGCCGTACCGTGGGGGCGAGTCGCTCCGCGGCGAATACGTCATTTCGGTGCGGGGAACGGTGCGCGAACGCGAGGTCCCGGCCAAGAACGCGGACCTGCCGACGGCATCCATTGAAGTGGCCGCCGAGGACCTCCTGGTCCTGAACACCGCCGCCCCGCTGCCCTTTCCGGTGTCGGTGCACGAGGGGCGCCAGCAGAACGCCAGCGAAGAACTCCGCCTGAAGTACCGGTACCTGGATTTGCGCCGTCCGGAACTGCAGAAGAACGTCATCCTCCGCTCGAAGCTCTACCAGACCGTCCGCCGGTACTACGACAGCCACCAGTTCGTGGAAGTCGAGACCCCGGTCCTCATGAAATCCACGCCCGAGGGCGCGCGCGACTACCTGGTCCCTTCCCGCGTGCACCCCGGCAAATTCTACGCCCTCCCCCAGTCGCCGCAGACCTACAAGCAGATCTGCATGATTGCCGGCCTGGACCGGTACTTTCAGATCGTGAAGTGCTTCCGCGACGAGGACCTGCGCGCCGATCGGCAACCCGAGTTCACGCAGATCGACGTCGAAATGACCTTCGCCACCGAGGACCTCATTTACGAGGTGACCGAAGGGCTCATGGCGGCCATCTGGAAGGATTTGAAGGGCACCGAACTGCCGCTCCCCTTCCCGAGGATGACGTATGATGATGCGATTCGCCGCTACGGCGCCGACAAGCCCGACCTGCGGTTCGGCATGGAGCTCGTGGACGTATCGGATGCGTTCCGTGGTTGTGGATTCCGCGTGTTCGATTCCATCCTGGACGACGGCGGCGCCGTCGTGGCCATCCGCGTGGAAGGCCAGGGCGACACGGGCCGCGGCAAACTCGATAAACTGGACAAGGACGTTGTCCGCGGCAAGCTGAAAGCCGGCGGACTCATCCACTTCCGGTTGCCGTCCGACGGCTCGGAGCTGCAGTCCAGCGTGAAGTCCGAGGTGCTGAAGCCCGAGTTCGTTGAGGCCGCCGTGGCCGCCACGGGCGCCACCCAAGGCGACATGGTGCTCGTCCTGGCCGGCCCGCAGCCCAAGGTGTTCGAACAGATGGGCGCCCTGCGCCTGCACATGGCCCGCGACCTGGAATTGATTGCCGACAGCGCCGACGGCCCCTGGAAGTTCCTGTGGGTCACCGACTTCCCGCTGCTGGAATACAACGAGGATGATGACCGGTATTACGCCATGCATCACCCGTTCACGTCGCCCCATGAGGACGACCTGGAGAAGCTCGCCTCGGACCCCGGGGCCGTCCGCGCCCGCGCCTACGATCTGGTGCTGAACGGGACGGAGCTCGGCGGTGGCAGCATCCGGATTCATCGATCCGACGTCCAGGCCCGCATGTTCCACGCACTGGGTATTGACGAGGAGGAGCAGGAAGCCCGTTTCGGGTTCCTGCTGGAAGCCTTCCGCTACGGGGCGCCGCCTCACGGCGGCATTGCATTCGGTCTGGACCGAATTGCAATGCTGCTCGCCGGCGCCCCCAGCCTCCGCGACGTCATCGTCTTCCCGAAAACCCAGTCGGCGCAGGAGCCCATGGTGTCCAGCCCGGACACCGTGGACGCCAAGCAGTTGGCCGAACTCCACATCCAGCTGGCGCCGCCAAAAGAAGAATCCAAATCCAACGCGGAATGAACGCGCCGGGTTGGGTCGATTGGGAGATGTGGGACGGGATTTTCCGGCTTCGCGGCGTGACCGTGGAACGGGCTTCGGGCTCAGCGCATCTCCGGTATCCGGGCATCATCTACCCCATTGACTACGGGTTCGTCAACGACACGCTGGCCAATGACGGCGAACCGGTGGATGTTTTCCTGGGGAGCGCATCATCCGGACTGGTGGCGGCGGTGTTCACGGAGGACCCAAGGAAAGGCGACCGGGAAGTCAAATTCCTGTACAACTGTTCCCCGCGAGAAATCTACCTTGTCCACGGGTTCGTGAACTTCCCCCCGATGTCCGCCCGGCTGCTCATGCGCCGCCCCATGCACGAATTGTGGTAATTCCATGCCTGTGATCGATAATCTGAAAGCGTTTGCCGCGCGTAACCCGGTCGTGAAAACGGTGTTGTACCCGGCTTTCGAACTCCGCAGGCGGATACTCACCGCGAACCGGGCCCGCTACGAGCGACTGCTGGCCAATCTGTCCGGTCGATTGGCGGAAAGTCCCGTGCTGCACGTGCCCGAATTCGACGGTTTCTTTGAAATGGATGCGCGCAGCGACCTCCTGGAGCGCTTCCTGATTGACAATGAGTACGAGCCTGAACTCGTGGCCATCTGCCGCGAGCATGTGGATGCGTCGCGTGATGTCGTGGATGTGGGCGCGAACATCGGCCTGTACGCGGTATTTTTCGCGTCGCTTGTGGAGTCCGGCCGCGTATTGGCTGTGGAACCGACGCCGAACGCGCTGGCGCGCCTGCGTGCCAACCTGGATCGGAACGGGGTGACGGAACGGGTCCAGGTGTTTCCAGGCGTGTGTTCGGACCGCGAAGGCACGTTCCAGATCAAATCGGTCGCCGGAAAGGAAGAGTATTCCAGCCTGGGCGAAATGGAGCATCCCCGGATTGGGGATGACGCGTGGACGACGACAGAGGTCCCCGGTAAGACACTGGACGGCCTGATCGCCGACCACGGCCTCTCTCCCGGCTTTGTCAAAGTGGACGTGGAAGGCATGGAGCACGTCGTGTTTGCCGGCGCCGACGAGGTGCTTTCAACCCATCGGCCGGTCATTCTTTCGGAGCTCTCCGACTATCTGCTCCGGCGGAACGGCTCGTCGGCCGCGGCCGTCATGGCGCGTATTGCCTCCTTCGACTACGAAATCGTGGATCCGGTGCACGCGGGCGCCAAACCCGGGCGGGGAGACTTCGGCGACATCCTTTGTCTCCCACGGTAGGCCTTTTCGCAAATTGCGAATCGCATATTGCGAATTACATTTCGGGATCACATCGCGCGATCAACCCTGCAGAAGGCCCACGCACGAAACCTGCCTATCATAAGCGGGTTTTGCTCAACATGAACGAACAGGTCCGAAATTATCTGGCCGAGATCGGCCGCCGGGGAGGGAAACGAAGCAAACGGGTGCTCAGCCCGGAAGCGGCCCGCGACATGGTGCGGGTCCGCGAGGCCAGAAAAGCCTTCAAACGGTTCCACACGCTCTGTTTTTGGTACACGCCGCCTGACCTTGCCATCGGCAAAGAGGACGTGGCGTGGGTCGCAGAAACACTGAAGAAGAACGGAAACCAGGATGCCTGGGAAGTGGCCGAACGACTATGCCGCTGACACCGCTGAAGAACGTGAAACCGTCCCGATTCAGCGTCTGGGGCGGGCGAATCCGGTGGTTCTCCGCTGAATTCTTTGTGGTGGTAGCCGGCATCCTCTTCGCATTTGCCATCAACACCTGGTGGCAGGATGCCCAGACCCGGCAGCGTGAGCAGGATTTCCTGGCTGATCTGATGGTGGACTTCGAGGAGAACGCCGCCCGTCTGCAGGAGGCCATTGACCTGGCGGGCGAGATCATGTCCGAAGCGCAGATCCTGCTGCACCTGGAAACGGCCGCCGGGGGCCGCGAACTCGGGCTCGATTCGCTGAACTACCACCTTCAGACGCTGTCGCTGCTGCCCACATTTCAGCCGGTCACGCGCACGTACGACAACATCATGGGCGCCGGAGAACTCCAGACCCTGTCCAACCCCGAGCTGCGCATGATGCTGGCGGACTTCGAAAGCCAGCTCCGTCTGGTGACCACCGTGGAGCAGACCCAGGAGCGCCAGTTCGTATCGCTGTTCCTGCCCTACATCATGGAACACCTGGATTATACGGCCGTGGCCATGTTTTCGAGCGAAACCGTGGAGATCCCCGACCCCACCCATGCCGAAACCATATTCGAGGAGTTGGGCACGCGGGAATTCCAGAACTGGGTCGTCCTGCGCCTGACCTGGGCGGACGACCTCCAGGGCGTCCACATGGGCGTCCTGAACCTGGTCAAGGAAATCAACGCCGAGCTGAAGAAAGAAGGCCCTTGAATATTTACAGCCCCAGGATGGCGACGCACATCGCCAGCATCAACAAGGCCGGAACGGATTTCTTGGCCGGATCCTTGACCTTGACGTGCATGGCCAGCGCACCGACCATCAGGACCGCGACCACGCCAGCAGCGGGCGCGACCAGTTCCGGCATCCACAAGCCCGCAATGAGCGCGACCGCCGAGCCCACCTTGAGCAGGCCCACAATGTAGAACGCAATGTCGGGCAGGCCGTAGGCGGCAAACTCCGCCTTCAGCGACCGGGCATCGCCCCCCCGGTATTCCGTGGCCGTGCCGGAGCGGACCAGCCACACGTTCAGCAGCCCCAGGGCCACGACAATCTGGAGAATGGAGGAGACATTGAATTCGGGCATGGCGCGTACTGGTGTCAATTTACGGTGGGGGTGGAAACGACACGACGTGCGTGCCGTTGAGCCATTATAACAACAATACGCAAGGTCGCGCTCATATGCTTCTCTTCCTGACCTTGTGTTCGGCGGCTCTCTTCTCCTATTACGGGATTGCCAGCCTGGTATCGAACGACCTCGTCCAGGAATTCGACCGGTGGGGCATGGCCCGCTTGCGACGCCTTACGGCCGCCCTGGAACTCACAGGAGCGCTGGGCTTGCTCGTCGGGTTGTTCATCCCGGTCGTCGGCCTGGTGGCCAGCGCCGGATTGTGCCTCATGATGATCCTTGCCACGGTGGTCCGCATCCGGATCCGCGACCCCTTCCACGCCATGATCCCGGCCATCATGCTGGCGGTCATCAACGCCTACCTGGTGTTCGCTACCATCTCCTGAAGGCGCGCCAGGTTCTCTTCTGTCTCGCCCATGGCAAGCAGCGGCTCCAGTTCCTCGTAAACAAGCGGCCAATCCATGGTCTCCCCGCTTCTTTGGATGATGCGTTGCAAATCCACCCAATCCTGTCCCCGCCCGGCCACCGTCTTGGTGACGACAAGGTCCTCAGCACAACAGATGCGCAGCGGCACGCCAACTCCGTAGTCAACGTCCACCGCCCGTTCCATCATCCGCCGTTCATAGGGGGTGAATCCGAGCGATACGTCGACCTCCACCCCTTCCGGTGATCGACCCAGATACATACGTGCTACGTGTACCATGTCGGATGCGTCCTCAATTCGTGCCGACAGATACTCCTCCAGGACTTGCAGCATTCCGGCCTCCTTCCCCAGATCACAAAACACGGTCAGGTCCACATCATTTGTATGCCGCGTTTCTCCCCAACGCTGCAAGGGTATGCCTCCAATAAAGCAAAACGTCACATTCTTGGCGTTGAGCATGGACTGAACGCCGGCGGCGACCCGGAAGATGTTTTGATCGGGCTCATGGACTTTTGAGTGGACCACATCGAGTCCCCAAACCCACTCTTCGTGGGTCTGGCTGCGAAGGCGTTCCACCCGCAGCTCTTCCGCCCGGCGGTAACCCCATTCGCGGTCAATGTTCCTCTTCAGGGTCTCGATATCCATTTCGCGGGAGTCCAAGTATTGAATATAGACACGACTCGGTACCGATTGTAACCGGCTGGGTTGGCCTTCAGGTTGGCCTACACCTGGTCGCGAAACAGCAACTCCAGATACTGGATGAACAGGTCCAGCTGCCGCGCCATCAAGCGGGCATCCTGGTACGTCCGGGACAGGATGAGCCCCCCTTCGAAGATGACCATGGACATCTCGGCGAGGTCGTGTGCGGACACGGGCACGCTGGGCGGCCGGGCAGCGATGGCAGCCACCAATTTGCCTTCGACCACGTCGGTCCAATCGTGCAGGGCCCGCGTCACACGCTCGTTCGTATCCTCGTCCAGCAGCCCCGCCTGGTAGCCGAAACTGGCAAAAAGACACCCCTTTGAGGGCTCCTCCGCCGTCGCCATCAGGTCGCGGTACAGCCGGAAGATCGCCAGCACCTGTTCCACCGGATGGTCCGTTTCCCGCTCCGCCCGGTCCAGAATGGTATCCAACAGCGCGCGGTCCCGCTCGGCATACCGGTCAATGATGGCCGTAGCCAGGTCCTGTTTTGACGGGAAATGATGGAAAAACGCGCCTTTCGTGAGCCCGACCACGTTCAGGATGTCCTGTACGGATGTGCCGCTGTAGCCGTTCAGCATGAACAGATGCTCTGCGGCATCCATGATATCGTCTTTCGTCTTCATTTCTTCATGTAACATACCGACCGGTCGGTCGGTATGCAAGCCCGTTCAATTTCAGCACCCAATACCATGCATCGAATCTACAACACGCTCGCCATCCTGATCCTCACGGGTACGGCGTTCACACCCACCGCCCACGCCCAATCTCCAACCGACACCCGAACCGAACGTCTGGCCCCGCCCGTCTACGCGGACCTCGGGACCTTCACCATGGAGATCTCGACGTCCAGCCCCGAAGCCGCCACGTACTTCAACCAGGGTATGCGCCTCTATTTTGCATTCAACCACGCCGAGGCCATGCGCGCCTTCCGGGCAGCCCTCGACCGGGACGAGAACTGCGCCATGTGCTGGTGGGGTCTCGCCATGGCCCACGGGCCGAACATCAACATGCCCATGGACCCGGTTTCGGCGGCCTACGCCAATGAGTACGCACAGGAAGCCGCGGCGTCCACCGGACAGGCCACAACCCTCGAGAAAGCCCTCATAGAAGGCGTCACCAAACGATTCGCCGATCCCGAAAACACCGACCGATCCGCATACGATCGCGCCTGGGCCGACGCGCTCGCATCCATCCGGCAACAGTGGCCGACGGATGCGACCATCGCAACCCTCTACGCCGAATCCCTCATGGATCTCTCCCCCTGGGATTACTGGCAGCCCGACGGCGAACCGAAGCCGACCACGCGCATCATCCTGGAAAACCTGGAATTCGCCATGGCCAAGGAGCCCGATCATCCGGGCGCCAACCATTTTTACATCCATGCCGTGGAAGCCGTCCACCCGGATCGTGCCGTCGCCGCCGCCGAGCGTCTGGCGGGTCTCATGCCCGGTGCAGGCCACATGGTGCACATGCCGGGGCATATTTACATTCGCGTGGGCCGTTACGAGGATGCCATTGAGGCCAACATGCATGCCATCCACGCCGACGAAACCTACATCCAGGACCAGGGCCCCGAGCCCGGCGTGTACGTCCTCGGCTACTATCCCCACAACTACGATTTCCTGGCGTTCGCCGCGAGCATGATCGGTCAGAAAGAGCAGGCCATGGGCGCGGCTGAATCCCTGCGCGCCCTCGTGCCGACCGAGCTCATGAACGAGCCCGGAATGACCTTCCTGCAGCACCACTACACGCGGCATCTGCAGTACAAGGTGCGATTCGGGGAATGGCAGGCCATTCTGGATGATGCGATGCCCACCGACGGCGCCCTGCACGAACGGGCCATGTGGCATTACGCCCGCGGCCGGGCACTCGCCGCAACCGGCAAGCCGGAGGAAGCACGGGCCGAGTGGCGCCAGTTGTCAGCCATCCAGGCAGACGATGCGCTCGCAGGCGTCAAGCTCGAATTCAACATGGCCCCGGCAGTCCTGGCCATTGGTGTGCACGTACTCGACGCGGCCATTCACCATGCCGAAGGAAACGCCGTTGAAGCCGTGCGCGCCATGGAGTTGGCCGTGGCGGCGGAGGACGCGCTGACCTACGGCGAGCCGCCGGACTGGACGGTCCCCGTTCGACAGTAATTCGGCCGGATGCTCACGGACATGGGCCGCACGGAGCACGCTGCGCGCATCTTCCAGGAAGACCTGGCTCGATTCCCCGCGAATGTGTGGTCAAAGAGCAATCTGTAACCTCATCGACCACGCACTCGTAACGCGTCCGGTACCTTCATCCCATCGTTTCCCATGGATTATCAGCTGACGCTCGAAAAGGCCGTTTTGGAACACGCCGCGACGGTCCGCCGCAACCCGCAGCACACCTACGACAAGCCCACCAAGATTCCGGGCTTTCCCGATACGCTGGTCTGGCAGACCGCCCGGCATCTGTCCGAAAAAGGATACATTTCCACGTCCTCCGTCGCCGAAGACGGAACCGTGATCGTCGCTGAATTGAAGGCCGAAGGCTCGGCCCGGCTCGAGGAACTCAAGAGCCAGGCCGAGCAGGAAGAGGCCCAACGGCAGCAGGAATACGCTGCCGCGGTCGCCGCCAACAAGAAAAAGAAGTCCTGGTGGCAGGTCTGGAAATAGGGACGGCGCGAAAGCGCGTTGGCGACGAGGCGCGACCGGAACCCCATTGGCGAGTGCACGGTACCATTCCGGTACCACACACTGTTGCACGCCCATGCCTGTCAATCTGTCCCTGAAGAACGTCCCTGAATCCATTCACAAGCGATTGCAAGACCAGGCTGAACGTCACGGTCGAAGCATGAACAGTGAAATCCTGCAGATCCTGACGGCCGCGACACGCCGGGACGCGGCTGTCAGCGATCTCCTGAACGATCTCAATTCGTTCAATCTCCGCCTGGCGGGGCGCGAACTGGAATCCGTTGACGTTCGGGGAGCCATCCAAGAAGGACGTGAATGATAGTCACCGATACGTCCGTTCTCGCTCACCTCATTATTCCGTCAGACAAAACCCCGACAGCCCGGAGTATTCTCAGTCTGGACCGTGATTGGTGCGCTCCCGTGTTGTGGGCCAGCGAACTCAGGAGTGTCCTTCGCAAGCATCTGTTGGTGGGCAACATCGACCAACAGGAGGCGATCGATGCCATGCGCCTCGCCTACCACGTAATGGAAGGCGGCTCCGGCCGAGTAGATGACGACCTCGTGTTGAAGCTGTGTTCATCTACCCGCTGTTCCTCCTACGACGCCGAATATGTGGCCATGGCGATGACACTTGCGGTCCCACTTCTCACGTGGGACCGCAAGCTCATCAAACTCTTTCCGGAAGTCGCTCAGACGCCTGATCAGTTCGCCAGCGCGCGCAGCTGAGCCGCCAGACGGACCCGCGTCGAGTTGTGGTGTCCCGTATCGCCCATGGCGAGCGAAGACAGCGCCGCATGCTCAAGGGTCGTGGAAGCCGCCAGCATGACGCCGAAATTCCCGGCATCGATGGCTGCGAACAACGCATCGGCATCGCTGCGGGACATGACATTGGCACGGACGAGCTGATCGCCGTACGCTTTGGCCACCAACGGGTGGTTCGGCCACGTGATCATGTCCTGGTTCTGCGGGTTGGACTCGGCGAACGAAACCAGCTTGGCTGCATCGATTTCATTCTGCGTCAGATGCTCGCTGGGCGTCAGTTCAAAGACGTCCATACCTCGCACCATCGCCGAGCCGTAGATGTAGCCGTTGTACCAGTACGTGGACCAGTACCCACCGCCCATCCGTTCGGTGGTCGACAAAGGACCGCGATCGAAGAAGGCGATTTCATGGGCGTTCGCCGCATCCGTGAAGTCGAAAATCGACAGGCCGCCCTGGTACCAGGCCTGGGCCTTGATGTCGCGGCCGGGCACCGGAATCAGGCTGCCGTTGTGCGCCACACAGTTCTCGTCGGCCGTCTGGGGGACCGGGAGCTTGTAGTAGCCGCCCAGCGTCAGCTTGCCGTTGCGGTAGTTGAAAATGGCGTTGGCACCCCACGTGGGCAGGTCGGTGCCCTGGCAGCGCGGTGCGTTGCCTCCTCCCCACTCGTCCGTGAACAGCACCTTCGTGCCGTCATTGTTGAACGTGGCCGAGTGCCAGTAGGCGAAGTTCGGGTCCGTGACCGCCTCAATACGAACCGGATTCGCGGGATCGGAAATGTCCAACAGGATGCCGTTACCGGCGCATGCGCCACCGGCAAGTCCCAACTCCGGATACGCCGTAATGTCGTGGCACTGCGTGGTCATGCGGGAGCTCTGCGTGCCCGGGCCGTGGTCGCCGCCCTGCCACAGACCGGCAATGTTGCCATCCTGTTCGAAAATCCGGGGCATGTTGACAATGCGGGCGTCCTCCGGGCGATCCAGGGGCACTTCTATCACTTCAATCCGGAAGTAGGACGTATTGGGATCCTCGTTCGGATCGCGCGTCGGGACACAACCGGGAAGCTCTTCGCCCGGACGAACCGAGCTCGTACCCGACACATACACGTACACGCGGTTGTCATTCGTCAAATCCGATACGAGCGAATGCGTGTGCGATCCGCGGCACGTCTGCACGGCAGCCACCTGCCGGGGATTGCGCATGTCGGAAATGTCAAAGATGCGCACGCCGCGCATGCGTTCATCGCTGACTTCTTCCTCCACACCTTCGGCGCCGCAGTCCAGCCGGCCCCGCGTTTCCTGTGCCGACATGAAAAGCAGGTTTCCGTAAACCGATACGTCGCCCTGCCCACCCGGGCACACGATGGACACCGCCAACTGCGGGTCCGCGGGGTTGCTGACATCGTAGGCCAAAATGCCGCCGTAGTTGCCCACGAACACGTAGTTGTCGCGAAAGGCCAGGTCGGTGTTCGTGAACCGTCCACCCTGGGCCTCGTCGGCCAGCGTGAAGCCGGGGGCGCGCGGGACGCTGGCCAGCAGGTTCAGGTTGCGAATGGCCGAACCGGCATCTTCAATACCGGGCGCCAGGCCAATGCGGGGATCGTTCTCATCCCAGTCCCAGGTCGGCTTGGGAGCCTCCTCGGCCTCGTCATTGGCGGTCTGCTGCGCCAGGGCGGGGACCGCCATGAGCAGGAAAAGAAGCGTGGTCAGAAGGAATCGTGGCATGGTGTTCAGTTGGCTGAGAGCATTTGCTGCATTCGAAGGATTTCAATTTGTTGGTCGGAATTGACTTCCGACGCGAACCGGAAAATATCCTGGTCCTGTCCGGCGCCCGGCTGGGCAAACAGTTCGTCGACCATGATGAGCGCACCCCGGTGGTGCTGGATCATGTAGGTCAGGAAAAGGCGATCAAACTCGGCGCCTTCGGCATTGCGGAGCGCATCCATTTGCTCGGCCGTGAGCATGCCCGGCATCATCATGTCGTGCATGTGTTCCATTTCGCCGCGGGTTTGGAGCCAGTCGCGCATCAACCGGATTTCCGATTCCTGCGAAACGTCAATGCGGTGGGCGAGCATGAGGACGTCCTGCCGGTTCGTGCGCTCGGGCGCGAGCGCCGACATTTCGATGGCCTGCATGTGATGATGGATCATGCCCTGCATGAAATGTGTGTCGGCGGGCGTGTGCTCGGGGCGCTGCAAGTCCAGATCATCGGCCGATGCGAAGGATTTGGTGGGCTGACCGGGCGCGCCGGGTTGCACAACCGCGGCCTGCGTGGCCGCCTGGGTGGCCGGCGTCCGGGAATCCTGCGTGACCGATGCGCTCGGGGCACATCCGGCGAGCAAGAAGGCGCCGAGAACCAGGGAGAGGGCGACCGGACCAAGTGCCGGGAGGGTTTTCACAGAGGCGGGTCTCATCATGGATTTTCGGGTCAGTCCATCAAGTTAGTCCTTTCAACGGAATTCTGCTTCTCACCGAAGCTTAACGCGACGAGGCGGCGTGCGGGTTGCCCCCACCAGCCGTACGTCGTAGTTTTCCCGACTTCGATCCCGTAGCTCAGTTGGCAGAGCATCTGACTTTTAATCAGAGGGTCCCTGGTTCGAGCCCAGGCGGGATCACATTTGAATGCCTACCGGAACCGCTCCGTCGTCTCGCGGGCCGGCAGCTGGCAGGATGGCCACTCGCGGGGCTCGCCCGAGCGTGGATCCATGCCGAGGTCTCGGCGGTCGCGTGAAATCCGGTCGCCTTCCGACGCCAAATACGTCAAGTACGCGGTGAGCGTCGCGTTGCCCTTCAGATCTTCCCAGGCAATCTTGTCGAACGTATCGCGGTTGGTGTGCCACGTGGCGTTGCCGTAATCGTACGACGTGGCCGACAATGAAAACGCCGGCGCGCCCGCGCAGATGAACGAGGCGTAATCCGACCCGCCCCCGCCCGGGAATCCCGGCACGTTCAGGTCGATGTTGCCGACCAGGATGTTCGGAAGCTGGGCGAACCAGCGCGCGAAATGCTCACCGGCCCCCACCAGGCCCTGCGTGGAAATACTCGCAATCCGGCCCGTTCCGTTGTCCTGGTTGAGCAGCACCTGCAGCCCCTCCACGATTTCGGGATGATCCGCGGCGAACGCCCGCGATCCGTTCAGACCCTGCTCCTCGCCGCCCCACAGGCCGACTACAATGGTTCGCTTCGGGTTCGGATACACTTCCTTCAGGATGCGCATGGTTTCCAGCATGACCACCGATCCCGTACCGTTGTCCGTCACACCGCTCGCGCCGTCCCATGAATCGAAATGGGCCGAAAGCAGCACGTATTCATTGGGCAGCTCGGTCCCGGGAATGGTCCCCACGACGTTGAAAACAGGCTGTTCGCCCAGGTCTTCGGACTCGGCGTTGGCGCGCAGTACCGGTCCCTGGCCATTTTCGGCCAAACGATACACCAGCCCGTAATCCTCGCAGCTCAGGTTGAAGGCCGCCGCCTCCCGGTTCATGGCGCGGAACGAATAGGTCATCGGGAAAATCCGCTCAATGCCCCATTGCCCCGTCCAGTAGTTGGTCAGGAATCCGAGCGCGCCGGCATCCTCAATCGCATTG
This sequence comes from Rhodothermales bacterium, assembly GCA_040221055.1. Taxonomy (NCBI): domain Bacteria; kingdom Pseudomonadati; phylum Rhodothermota; class Rhodothermia; order Rhodothermales; species Rhodothermales bacterium. The sequence goes on from JAVJVN010000015.1 coordinate 47,750, forward strand.
ATGATGTCCTGCCGTTCCATGCCGATGGCGTCAATACGCGCGTTCCAGGCTTCGCGGGCCGCGGCCCGGGCCTCATTGAACGACTCGACGGCGCCCCGCGGCCCGTGCTCTTCCCATGACGAAGCCGGACGGCAGCTGGGCTCGGCGTACGACATGAGCACGAACTTGCCCCGCACACTTGGCAGCCACGCCTGGAAATCGCCCTCGGGCAGCATGGTCACACCGCCTTCGACCGGCCCGTTCGTTCCCACGCTCCAGCCCAGGAGTTGTCCTTCAAGCGAACGTACGCGTGGCTCCAGCAAGTCGACATGCGATACGCCGCGCTGCCAGCCCCGCCACGTACCGTATTGTTCGAGCCCGGCATCAATCCCCCAGGAACGCATTTGCTCCGCGGCCCACTCGGCCGATGCGTCGTAACCCGGCGAACCCGTCAGCCGGGGCCCGAGCACGTCGGCCATGTACTGCGAAAGCGCGTAGACCTGCGACTGCTCCATGCCTTCTTCCCAGATGGCTTTCAGCACCGGATCGTCCACCGGAAAATCAGGACCCGTCGGGCCGCCACCGAATGGCTGCGCCAGCGCTGGCAGGGACGGAATGGTGAGGGCGACCAGCAGGGCCATCGCGCCCAGGCCGGCCCTCATCAATACAGAATGGAAGCAGTTTTTCATGGATTTGGCAAATTTACTGAAAGACATTCGAGTGTCGGGGGTGGCGTAGTTTAGGCCGCCGCCGAGACAAAATCCCGAATACTGCCATTTTCAGCATGACACGAATGAGAAACGGACGCCTCGTCAGATCATTTGCAGCCGCCGTCATCTTGTTTGGATCGACAGGTTGCGGTCCAAATTCGTCATGGGATGGCTCTGTAGAGCAGAGAGACGGAGTTTCAATCGTTACCAACTTCGGCAAGCCCCTTCTGACGGAGCCTCCGTTCATCCTGGAAGAACGGCTACGCATTGGAGGCGACGACATGTTCGATGAGTTGCCCCTCAACCGGGTTTTCAGTGCGGTTCAGAATGACGCCGGGGAGATCTTTGCCTCAGACGTCGGAAATTACAGAATCCTCCAGTTTGACTCAGAAGGGGCATTCGTCAGATCGTTTGGAAGCCGTGGACAGGGTCCCAATGAATTCGGTTCTGTAGGCATTATCGCACTCAACAACGATAAACTCTTCGCCCAGGACACCCGAAAGCTCACGATTTCCAGCATTGATATGGACAAGGGATTGATCCTCGATCCCATCCACGTCGAATGGTTTGGCTCTTGGGGCATCGATGACTCGGGTACCATACACATGTCCAACTTTCACGCTCTGTCGGCAGATGATTCCCCGAATGCAATCTCGTACTCCCGAACCGGCGAGGTAACAGGAGATTTCTTGTCATCGTACGATCCGATTCCGGACCTGAACAGTGTGGGGGCGCTTCCCAGTCTTCACTTTTCACCCTCCAGAGCCTATTTCGCGTGGCCGTATCCATACCGGATAGAAATACTCTCAAGCGACCTTCAGCCCATAAGCAACTTCGAGCTGAACGATGCTGAATTCATGCCACCCTCCCAACCCAGAGTCGTGGACGGAATGAACCTGGGTGGCAGTCTGCCAACACAGATCAGCAACATCCTCGAGGTCGACGAGAAGTGGATCCTCGTCGAAGTGCGGTATTCAGACATGAAAAAGCCGCGCCGCGTCGACGTATTTGACATGGACGGCAGATACCTGTCCTATTTCCATCTTGAAGTGGGCGAAGGCATTTCTTCCTACTCGGACGGAATGCTCTGGTCGACTATCAATGGCGGATTGCTGAGAGACGTGCTACCCTACATCATTGGCAAGCAGCTCCGCCCGACGGAATGACGATAACCGCGACGCCGCACAAACTGGCTGAGAAACAGGCTCATCCTCCGAAACTCACGGACCATTCGTGACTCCTCGCGCCCCGTTTTGGCGCGAAACGAGTACGGGAACGGAATCATACGCCCGAAGGATTTGAATATCGCCCCGTATGACCCCTGAAGGCACGTTCCTCCTCATTGGCCGCTGAGTTGACGCTGAATAGCCACACTTAACGTGGCGCGAAACCGTCACTTTCTGGCGCGAATATCCCAGTATGTGGCGCAAAAGTGCAAAATAGTGGCGCGATTCGCCATGATTCTGGCGCGCATTTCGCCGCCCGATTTGCGCGCCACAAACCGTGGGTTACGCGCCATGTTGATGTGAAAGCGCGCCACAAACCATCGTATTCGCGCCAGTCTTGCATCATTTCGCGCCGCGTTTTGAACGCACACGCATGAATATTTCGATTATCTTGGTCGAAAAAGTGCCCTGACGCATCAGAATACGCCTTTGGACGCCTGCCAGTATTCCCGCGGGCGGTCTTTCGCGCCACTTTGGACGGAATGGGACGTGCGTAGCACATCTCCATTTACAGGCTGAGCCTTCCGCCGCGCGAACCCCGACGGCCGCGAGCCGAGGCCGTCCGCGACAGGCCGCGCCGCGCCCGACCCAAGCCCCGCGCTACCTTACGAAACTTCGTACGCCCCGGCGTACCAGCGCTGGAGGCGGCCGCGGCCGTCGAAGATGAAGTCCAGGCGCCCGAGCCGGATGCCGGCGAAACCGACCTGGTTGACGAGCGCAGGCGGACGGCCGACCCGCTCAAAGGTGACGGGTTCGTCAAGGAATGTGTGGGTATGCCCACCCAGGATGACGTCGATTTCCGGGACCTCGGCGGCCAGGCTGACATCGTCCGGGCGGTCCTCGCCACGGTATTGATGTCCGAGGTGGGAGAGGCAGACCACGAGATCGCATCCGGCCTGGCGGAGCGCATCGGCCTGCTGCCGGGCCGTCAGGACGGGGTCCCTGTAGGAGACGCCCTCGTGGAGCGCATCCAATACAAGCCCATCAAAGTCGATCCCCAAACCGAAAATCCCGATCCGGATGCCGCCGCGCTCCAGGATGATGGAGGACCGCACGTGCGGCTCGAGGAGCGATCCCGCGACATCGTAGTTGGCGCTGACCCAGGCGAACCGGGCATGCGGGAGCATGTCCACGAGGCCCTGGACGCCGTTGTCGAAGTCGTGGTTGCCGAGCGTGGCCACGTCGTACTCCATGTCGGACATGGCTTTGAACTCGACTTCGCCCTTGAAGAAGTTGAAGTACGGTGTGCCCTGGAAGATGTCGCCACTGTCCAGGAGCAACACATTCCTGTGTTCGGCGCGGATGCGGTCAATCAGCGTCTTGCGCCGCGCGACACCGCCGAGCCCCTCGTTCCGCCCCCCGTCCATCGGGAAGGGGTCAATGCGGGAATGCGTATCGTTCGTGTGGAGTATCACCAGGCGCCGCTCTCCGGCGGCCAGAACGGACTGCGGGAGCAGGAATGCGCCGGCCGTGCCGAGTGCCATCTGCCGGATGAACGTGCGGCGGGAAAACTCAGTCATTTGATACGCCCCTCCAGAACGGGTTCAATGGTGCCGCGGGACTGGACGTAGGCGATGAAGGCGTCCCGAAGCGTCACGAAGGGCTCTTCCCGATGCACATCCAGCCACAGCGCGGGCATGTTGCCGCCGCCGTTGGCCAGGTAATCGGACGTGGCTACCCGATACGTTCGGCCAGGCTCGACCGGCTGCCCGGCCACCCGAACGTTGCGGGCCGTGCCGCCTTCCGCGATTTCCAGGGAGATGCCCGCGACCGGCTCTCCGTTCGTCGCGGCCAGATCGTTGGCCAGCGCGAGGACCTGTTCGCCCGTCAGGTGCAGCACGACCAGCATGTTTTCGAACGGCATGAGCTCGAACATGTGGCCGACGGTGATGGGCCCTTCAGCCAGCGGAACGCGGAGGCCGCCGTTGTTCGTGATGGCGATGTCAGCTGATATAGCGTGGAGCATGGCATCGGCCGCCATATTGCCGAGCGTACCTTCCGGGCTGTCCTTGGTCAGCGTGGCGGTGGCGTGGCCGATGACGCGGGAGACTTCCTCGGCCATGTCTTCGCGATAGGGCTCGACCAGCGCTTCGAGTTCGGGGTCCATGCGGAGCGTATCGACCACCGTGAGGTACCCGGCCCCGTCTTCGGGCACATACTTTCCGGCGGGCTCCAGGCTCGCGCATCCTCCGAGAAAGAACACGAGGAACGCGGTTAATACGGCTCGACTCAGTAACCGTGCGCGCGGTGGGAGTGGGTTCAGTGGACTTGGAGGCATGGACAAGGGATCAGGCGCCAAAATGCCAGCGATGGCAGTGGAACTATGGGCGGAACGGTTGCGAAGGAAGAGTGCCCCTGAATATACATCCTCGCCGAATGCGTGCCCGGTTTGAAGTGTACTTGAAATGACGGGCCGGGTTTGGGTAAATGCGCCGCGTGTCCTTAACTTGCCGTTCTGCCAGTCATGTATTGGCCACCGGCCCAGGTGGTGGAATTGGTAGACACGCCATCTTGAGGGGGTGGTGCCCGTAAGGGCGTGCTGGTTCGACTCCAGTCCTGGGCACGAAAAACCGCTTCAGCGCTTGCTGGGGCGGTTTTTTTGTTTCCCGCCTCCGGCTCGCAGCGAACAAAACCCGCTATTGATCGGTGCTCTGTCTGGCGACCAGTTCGGAGATCCGGTCGCGGACCTCGCTGACCTGTGGCTGCAAATGTGCGTCCGCGTTCGCCCATCGGTCAACGAAGGACTGATAGGCGGCTATGGCTTCATCCAGGTTGCCGGCATTCTCATAGGCCTCGCCCAACGAGCGGTAGGCCAGCGTGCTGTTGCCGTTGTCGTAGATGAGCGCCTGGAATCCCGGAGACTTCGTGGCTGACTCCAGGCGAGCAATCGCCTCATCGGTACGTCCAGCCCGCAGGAGAGCCAGGCCCAGCTCGTTCTCGTACATACGCGGAACCTTGAACAGCTCAATGACGCGCTCGAAGGACGCGACGGCATCATCGTAGCGCTCTTCATTGAGCGCAATCATGCCTTCGAGGGCTGGCGCATAGTAGTCGAACGCCAGCGAGTGGGGGGCTGCGGCGTCGGTATATTCCTTCATGACGCTCCGCGCCCGTTCCGCCTGCCCCGCTGCCGCGAGCATGTAGGCGCGTTCACCTTGGACCTGCGAGGTCTTCTCGGTATCGGAGAAATCGATGCCGGCCATCATTTCATCGTAGTCGGCCAGTGCCTTTGCCCGATCCCCATCGGCCATTACGCGGTATGTGAGATACCAGACGTAGTCGAGCACTTCACTGTCCGGGCTTTCAATCTCCCGGGCAAAGCGGATGAGGCCTTGCAGGGAGCGCTCGGCAGCCCGGTGTTGTCCCAGCATCATGTGGATGCTCGTTTCAATCAGGTCCGTGTAGTACTCGGCACCTTGCGTCAAACCGCGTCCGCGAATGACCGTCACGCTGTCCAGGGCAGCCCGGTAGTCCCGGGTGCGTTCCGCATTGAGGACCAACTGGCGCCAGGGAAGGCCCCCGTAATCCGGTTCGCGAATGCGGATGGAATCGAGCATGGCCTGCGCCTGGTCGAAATTCCCCGTGCGCACCAACTGTAGTGATTGATGTAGCCCTGCACGGCATCGGGGTAATATTCAATGTATTGGGCCGTGTATTCCAGGGACTTCTGATAATCCCCGGTGAAGTACCGATGATGCAGGCTCAGGCTGTTGATGGCCCGCTGATCGCGGGGATCGAGCGCCATGAGTTCCTCATAGATCTGCTTCTGCCGATCCCGGTTTGGCTCAACCCAGCTGTAGAAGGCTTCCGTGGCGTATAGCTGCTCCCTGCGGGGCAATCGCTCTCTGAACTGGTATGCCTTGCGGGCATATTCAATCATGCGATCGTAGGAGCCCTGGCGGTTGTTTTCTGCCGTAGCGAGCAGCCGGAATGCCGATGCGAATTCCGGGTCTATCTCTACGGCGGATCGGGCAAATCCGATGGTGGATACAGCGTCGTCGCGCTCATTGGATTCCATGGCCAAGGTATACAATCGAAGCGCCTCGAAGGAGGATGTTGTAACCTGGGCCAGCGGTTTACTCTGACGGATGGCCACCAGGGATTCCCCGATCTTTTCTCGCAGGCTTGCTGAAATCCGGTCAACGGCTCCCACGACCTCGTTGTCCGAGTTGGCGGTTTCCCGGAGCGAGACCAGTTCACTTCCCGACGCCGCGTCCACCAGCCGAAGATTGATCACATAGCTCGAACCCAGGGCGGACACGCCGCCGATCAGCGCCGCCTTCAGGCCTTCGCGTTGCGCCACTTCGCGCGCAACTTCGGGTGTAATGGTCGTGCCTTCCGGAAGCTCCATCCGCTCGAGTGCAGCCGATACTGTGGACGCATCCATGAGTTTGACCACTCTGGACTGGCTCAGGTCCACACGCAGTGCTTCTGCGATCGGGCGGCCCATGTTGCCGGCTGGCGTATTGTCCACAAAGTCTGCCACGACGATTGAATCGTCACCGGACAAGACCCCCGAAGTGATAAGCGTTGCTGCAGGGCCGATCCCCATGGCTCGCATGCCCATGTAAACGGCAGCAACCAGGCCCAGGGCAGCCAGTGCGAGGACCCCGCCCACGACTGCGCGACGCACCGTCAACCAGCCCGCCAAGCCCTTCAGGTTGACCCGCTGCGCGGTGTCCAGCAGCGCTTTTTTGCGCTCCATACGCGAGGCATAGAGCGTGATCGGTGCCCCGGCCAGTAGCAACAGCACCCCGACCGGAAAAATCCAGTCGGGCAGACCGAACGCCATCATGGCCGCATAAATGGCACCGAGTCCGACCGCTCCGCCAACCGCGAAGCCGCTCACCACCCTCATCATGGACGTCGCGTCTACCCTTGGAGCAGCGGCCTCCCCAGTAAATATCGTCCCCGTACTCCCGCCCAACATTTTTACGACCTCGCCGGCCGTCTGAATGCGTTCCGCGGGATCCTTGGCCAGAAGGCCGTTCACCAATTTGGCGGTTTCGTCGCTGATGATGACACCCGTCGACGTGATGTCCGTAGGCGACTCGTTCAGAATGGCATAGAGCAATGCCTGGTCGTACGTGGCATCGAAAGGCCGCTTTCCAGTCAGCATCTCATAGAGAAGCACGCCCAGTGACCACAGGTCCGATGTCGGCCCCACATTCTCACCCCGGGCCTGTTCCGGGCTCATGTAGGCAACCGTGCCCAGGGTTGACCCCTCGCGGGTCAATTCGGAAGATTCACCCAGTTTGGCTATCCCGAAGTCAAGGATTTTGACCTCCCCGTGATGCGTAATCATCACGTTGGCAGGTTTTATGTCGCGATGCACGATACCAGCTGCGTGTGCACGGGCCAGACCGGACGCTATCTGACGTGCCGTCCCGAGGGCCTCCGCTTCGGTGAACGCGCGCTCGGAGAGCAGGTACTTCAGGGTCTGTCCCTCGTAGTAGGACATGACGATATAGCTGGACCCGTCGACGTGTTCTCCGATATGATGGATGGTGCAGATGTTGACATGGTCCAATGCGGACGCCGCCTTGGCCTCCTGGACAAAACGTTTTCTTGCGTTCTCGTCCTGACTCTGATGCCCTGGCAGGAATTTCAGCGCGACAATCCGATCCAGCTGCGTGTCGAGGGCCTTGTAGACAATTCCCATGCCACCCTGGCCCAACTGCTCCAGGATTTCATAGGGACCAATTTGACTGCCAATCATGTGGGGGTCCGGGCAGGTGAATCACGGATATTAGATCAAAGTGCCGTAATAAGGAAACGGACCCGGAATTCATGCCGATCGGCAAGCCGCTCACCCCAGTGCCGGCTTGACTTTTTCGCCGAGCAGGCGGGTGGCGGTCGAGAGGTGATCGTGGGTCAGTTCGGCGACGTTCATGTGGAGGGTGGCGCGGGCGAGGCCGCCCAGCGATTCCGCGTGGCGGGTCAGTTTTTCGGCCACGTGGTCGGGGTCGCCGACCATGAGGGCGCCGGTGGATCCAGTCTGGTCATCGTATTGTGCACGCGTCGTCGGGCCCCATCCGCGCTCCTCGCCGATCTGACTGAATGTTTTCTGGTAGCCGGGGAAGAACTCGGCGTGGGCGCGTTCGGTGGTTTCGGCGACGTATCCAATGAAGTGGACGCCGACTTTCAGCGCCGAGCGGTCGTGGCCGGCCTGCTGGGCCGCCCGCCTGTACAGGACTACGTGCGGCCGGACGCGGTGCGTTTCGCCGCCGCTGATGGCCACCATGAGGGGAAGGCCGAGCTGGCCGGCCCGCGCAAACGATTCAGGCGTGCCGCCGACGCCCACCCAGACCTCGAGTTTGTCCTTGTAGGGCCGCGGGTAGACGCCCTGCCCCGTCAGTTCCGGCCGGAATTTCCCCTTCCAGTGCACGCGCTCGTTCTCCCGGATGGCCAGGAGCAGCTCCAGCTTCTCCCGGAACAGCTCGTTGTAGTCCTTGAAATCGAGGCCGTACAACGGAAACGCCTCGCCGAACGACCCCCGCCCCACCACAATACCGGCCCGGCCCCGCGAAATCAGATCAACGGTGGCGATCTGCTGGAATACGCGGACGGGATCGGCGGCGCTTAGCACGGTGACCGCGCTCATCAGCTGGATGCGCTCCGTTCGCGCGGCGGCGGCCGCCAGCAACAGGTGCGAGGCGGAGTCCAGGTATTCGGGCCGGTGGTGCTCGCCGATGCCGAACGAATCCAGGCCCACCCGGTCGGCCAGCTCAATGCGCTCCAGGAGCTGTTCGATGGCATCCGAACGCATGTCCGGCGTGGTTTTCCGGCCTTCGGCGGTCCGGACGGCCGCAAAACTGTCAATTCCGAGTTCCATGGGCTGAGCGGATGGGATTGGGGCGGATGAGTTGGGAGGCGGGATACCTGTTCGGGCGGGGCGTGGTTTCGCTGGATTCGTTCGTGTAAGTTGAATCGGCATCACCCACCCACCGAATACCTACATGAAACACCTGCTTCCACTCGCCGCCCTCCTTCTTGTGCTCGCACCGAGCCTCGCCCCGCACGCCGCGCAGGCGCAAGACCAAGCCCAGACCGTCACCGCCATCCAGACCCGCGCGGTGGTGGACGTCGAAAACGGAACCCTCATAGACAACGCCATCGTGCTGGTGCAGGGCAACCGGATAACGGCGGTCGGCGCCGACATCCGGATTCCGGCTGGCGCGCGCACCGTCGACCTGTCGGACCGTTACGTCCTGCCCGGCCTTATCGACACCCACACGCACGTGACACTCACGCCCGGGTATGGCGACAACAACCCCATCCTGAACAAGTCCATCCCCTACCGGACCGTGGAAGCCGTGGCGGCCGTCCGAGCGACGCTGATGGCCGGCTTCACCACCATCCGTGACCTGGATTCGGAAGGCGCCGACTGGGTGGATGTGGCGGTGCGCGATGCGGTGAACGACGACCTGGTGCCCGGTCCGCGCATGCAGGTGGCCACGCTGGCCATCTCCATCACCGGCGGATACATGAACACCGACGGATACGCTCCGCAACTCGACTTGCCGCAGTTCGGCGCCCTGGCCGATTCCCCTGCGGAAATCGTCAAAACCCTCCGGACCCAGGTCAAATACGGCGCCGACTGGATAAAACTCTATGCCACGGGCACCACGCGCCACATCGACCTGGACAACATGGAGCCCCTGCCCCAATTCACCGACGAAGACATCCAACTGGTGGTGCAGGAAGCCGCGCGCTTCAACAAGCCCGTGGCCGCCCATGCCTACGGCGGACATGCGGCTCGCGCCGCGGTCGAGGCCGGCGTGCGCTCCATTGAGCACGGCATGATGCTGGACGACGCGACCCTGCGTCTCATGGCCGAAAAGGGCACGTTCTGGGTGCCGACCATCAACGTCTACTTCCCGTCCGAGCCCGGAGCGGCCCTCACCGAACGGGAGCAGGCCATCACGGATTCGCACCGCCGTGTTTTCCGGAACGCCCTCGACCGGAACGTCAGGATTGCCTACGGCACGGATGCGGGCGCGCTACCACACGGCGACAACGCCATCGATTTCGCACGGATGGTGGAATACGGCATGACGCCAGCCCAGGCCCTGCGCTCGGCGACCGCCACGGCCGCCGAGCTCATGCAATGGGATGATGTCCTGGGAACAGTCGAAGCCGGAAAACTGGCCGACCTGATTGCCGTCGAGGGCAATCCCCTGGAAGACATCGGGGCCTTGTGGAACGTCCGCTTCGTCATGAAAGACGGCGTGACGTACCGGTACGACCCCTGAACCAGCCTACATATCCAACTGGATTTCCGCGGCAATCCGCTGGACGTCGTCCAGCACGCGAAGCAGGTTGCCGCTCCACAACTTGCCGATTTCCTCTTCGGTGTAGCCGCGACGGACCAATTCGAGCGTCACGTTGAACGTCTCGGATGCATCCATCCAGCCATCCACGCCGCCACCGCCGTCGAAGTCGGAGGAAATGCCCACATGGTCAATACCAATGAGGTCGACCATATAGTCAATGTGGTCCACGAAGTCGGCGACGTTCACGGGCTCGACACCCAGGTCGCCCATCTGGGCCTGCAGGGCATCCTCAATGGGAGCAACGCGCTCGTTGTAGGCCGCCCGGTCCTCAGGCGACATTTCAAACAACTCACGGCGGCTGGAAACCAGTTCGATACCCATCTCAGCGGCAATCGCCGAGCGCACCGAATCGACGGCCGCGCGATACGCGGCATCCTTTTCTGAATCCACGTAACTGCGGAACGCAACGGTCTGCACAACGCCGCCGTTTTCCTTCAGCAGCAGGAGTTCTTCGTCATCCAGGTTCCGGCTGACATCGTTCAGGCCGCGCGCGGATGAATGCGATGCCATGACCGGTGCCCGGGAGAGCTGCATGGTTTCCACGTTGGCCGCCTTCGACGGATGCGACAGGTCGATCATGATGCCATAGCGGTTCATGAGGGCGATGGCCTCACGGCCGAGATCGCTCAATCCGTTGTGCATCCAGATATCGTCCCGTTCGCCGGTGTTGGAATCCGAGAACTGGCTGTGGCCGTTGTGCGACAAAGACATGTAACGGGCACCCAGCTCGTGGAAGAGCCGGATGTTGTCCAGGTTCTCCCCGAGCGGGTAGGCATTTTCCACCCCGATCATGGCTACCAGCTTGCCCTCGTCCACCAGGCGCCGAACGTCGTCCGAATTCAGTGCGAGGCCGATCTGGTCCGGCGCCTTTTCCTGCGTCAGCCAGTGGATGGCCTCGAACTTGGCCATGGCGTTCTCATAGGCTGCGGCATAGCCCTCGTCCGTCAGGTCGCCCTGTCCGGTGTAGACCACGAGCCAGGCCACGTCCAGACCCCCTTCACGCATCTTGGGCAGCGTGACCTGGGTGGACAGGTCCATGGTGTAGTTCTGCTCTTCCGTGAAATTGCTGACGTTGATGTCGTCGTGCGTATCGAGCGTAATGACGCGCTCATGGATGCCGCGCGCGCGCTCAACGAGGGCCTCTTCCGATTCGGTTTCCTGGGCGCAGCCGGCGACCAGGAGAAGCGCTGCCAACGGAAGGAATTTGAAGGCGGAATGTCGGATCATGATGCTTGCTTTCGGTGAGTGATCCTTCCAATATAGGAAACGAGCGCAACCGCCATGACAGGGGCGAGCAGCGTACTTGCGGTAAGTCCACCGATGACCGTCACTGCGAGCCCCGTCCAGAAGTCGGCATTGTCAGCGTAGATCAGCATCGGCGCCATGGAAACAATGGAGGTCAGCGTGGTCGTGACCATGGGCCGGAGGCGTTCCCGTACGGCCAGCCGCATGAGTTGGCCCGCATTGCCCCAGGGGCGACGCTCCCGGTGCTGCCGGTACCGGTCCACGAGCAATATCGAGTCGTTCACCGCAATCCCGACCATCAGGATGGATCCGATGAACGCCCCCTCGGCGAAATTCGCCCCCGTCCACGCGAAACCCCAGGACACCCCGACAGCCGACAGCGGCACCGATACAATGACCACGAGCGGCAGCCGCCAGCTCTCGAACACGGCCGCCGTAACAATGAAGACCAGCAGCAGCGTCGCCAGGATCATCCAGGCAAAGGACTCCTTGACCTCATCGGTGAAGAAGCTGAACGACGCCATGTCGATGGAATACCCTACCGGCACGGCGAACGCCGCCAGCTCGGCCTCCACGAAGTCGTTGGCCATCTGCCCCGGACCCCGGAAATCTACCGCCATGAACCGCTGATACTGCTGGTCGGCCCTTCGGACGCCCGACGGCCGCGTCTCAATGGTGTATTCCGCCACCTCCCCCATGAAGAGCTCCCGCCCGTTGCCCATGGCCAGAGGGCGCTCCATGACGTCGGCGATGTCGGCATCGTCGGCGCCCGATACCAGCACCCGCACCGGAATCTGCACATCTTCCTCGAGGTCGGCGTACGCCATGGGGAACCGCGTGCGGAAAACCGGGGCCAACGCGGCGGCCACGGCCTGCGCCGAGTGCCCCGACCGCTCCTCCGACTCCGGTGACCAGTCGAAGCGGAGCACCTGCCGCGCCGCCTGGAAGCGTCCGAACTGGTCGGCATTTACATCCACACCCGCCACGCGGCGGCTCCGCCCCTCCAGGTGCCGCGCAAATTGCCGGGCCAACAGGTCCAGGTCCTCATAGTTGGGTCCACGCAGCTCCAGGCGCACCCCCGAAATTCCGCCCCCCACTCCGCTGAAATACCCGTCCTGCACCAGCCCGCCCACGCTTATCCGGAGGCCACCGATGTTCACGGCCTGCCCAATGAGCTGCTCCCTGAGCACGTACGGCTCGGCCGTCAAGAGCGATGCCTCATGGAATTGCAGCCGCATGTTCGCCGATTCCTCGCGCACGTTCAGGATGACCCGCTCCACGGAGGGCGACGCCAACGCCGTGCGCTCGAACTGCGACATGAGCGAATCGGCCCGGGCTATCGGATGCCCCGGCGGAAACCCCATGTTCACATACACTTCCGGTCTCGGCGACCAGGACCATCCGCGTCCGAAACTGACGCCGTTCCTGAATTTCCGTATGGCCCCGCCCAGCACCGGATCCAGCCATTCCCGCGTCGTGCGAACGGCCCGGTGGTCAAACGCCGCGTTGTAGACGGACGCCAGCCGCGCGGAGGGCGCCGTGTCCGGCACATCCACCGTAATCCGCTCCGGCACGAGCCACACCGGGAGCCCCAGAACGAGCAGCAGCACCAGGACCGTCGTGCGCGGAAACCGGTCGGCCTGACGGTAGGGCCAGGCCAGGATTCGTCTGATGCGCCGCCCCGCCCTACCCGGCGGCGGATGCACGGGCAGGAAGCGGGTGGTTACGGGGACCACCAGGGCGGCCGCGCCCAACGATGCGCCGAGCGTGACCGCAACCAGAATCCCGAACGGCAGGAACAGCGTCCGCAAATCACCGCTCAGGTACACGAGCGGCACCATGACGGACATCGTGCTGAGCGTGCCCCCAACGAGGGGCAGCCAGACCGCGCGGAGGGCGTCGGACGTGGCGCGCGGACCCCGCCGGATAAGGAGTTGCTCCACGACCACGACGGAATTGTCCACCAGGAGGCCGAATACCAGCACGAGCCCCGCAATCGTCAGCAAATTCAGCGTCAGACCGAGCGGCTGCATGACCAGCATGGCCACGGCCAAGGAAACGCCCACGCTGAACACCACGACGACCGTGGCCCGCACACTGCGGAGCATGGTCAACAGCACAATCACGACCAGCAGGAGCCCGGCGCCGCCCCGCCAGCGCAGATCGTTCATCTGGTCGCGCACCTCTTCGCTCCGATCATCGGCCACAATCAGCCGCGCACCCTCCGGCAGGTCGGCCTCCAGCTCTTCGAGCGCCGTATACACGTCGCGGGCCACATCAATCAGGTGACTGCCCTTCGCCCGGTCAATGCGCAGCGTCACCACGGGCTGCCCGTCAATCCGGCTGATGGACCGCACGGGCGCCGGCTCCATGTCCACGGCGGCCACATCCTTCAGCGTGACCTGCGCGCCGCCGGTTTCCCTGAGGACGAGGTCCCGGAACGCCGGTATCCGGTCTTCGGACGTCCGCATGAGGAGCGCGCTGCGACTGCCGTCGCGGAGCCGGCCGTACGCATCGTCCCCCAGCAGCTCCCGGATGCGCCCCGACACTTCCCCGGCACCGATGCCCGTGGCCGTCAACCGGTCCGGATTGAGGGTGATGCGCAATTCGCGCTGGGTCCCGCCGATTATTTCGATGTCGGACATACCCGGGATGCTCTGCAGGCGGGGCCGGATGCGCCGGTCGGCCAACGTGCGCACTTCATCCAGGGAGAGGGGCGCAATCAGCTGCACGGTCATGAACCCTTGTTCGTCGCGAAGCGATTCGGGGATCTGCTTGGTCAGGCGCGGCCACACACGATCGGGCAGCGTACCCCGGAGCACCGTCAATTGCTCGTTCAACTGCGCCACGTACAGGCCCACGTCCACGTCCTTCGATACGTGCAGCGTAAGCGAGGCCATCCCCTCCTCCGACAGGCTTTCGACGGATTCGGTGCCCGGGACGCGCTGGATGGCCCGTTCAATGGGCGCCGTTACGTAGCGTTCGACGGCCCGGGGCGATGCTCCCGGCCAGCCGGCTGATACCCGGACAATGGGCAATTCGACCTGCGGGACCCATTCGAGCGGCACCTGGAACGTGGCCCAGATGCCAGCCAAAAGGATGGCCCCGGACCAGGCCAGGACGCCCACCGGACGCATCATCCACCGTTCAATCCAGTCGAAACTCATGATTCACGCGTGACGAGTGCGTAGGCTACAGGTACCACGAACAGCGTCAGCACCGTAGCGGCCATGAGGCCGCCCACGATGGCAATGGCCATCGGGGCCCGGAGCTCGGCGCCTTCCCCGAACCCGAGCGCCAGGGGCAGGAGGCCGAGGACGGTCGTGATGGTGGTCATCAGGATGGGCCTCAGACGGTCCCGCCCGGCTTCCAGGATGGCCGCGTGCGTATCCAGGCCGGCCGCCCGGCGCTGATTGATGAAGTCCACCTTGACGATGGCATCGTTCACCACAATGCCCACCAGGACCACGCTGCCGGTGAGGCTCATGAGGTTGATGGTCTGCCCGGTCATGGCCAGGACGGCGGCCACACCCGAGGCAGCCAAGGGTACCGTGAGCAAGACCACGAGGGGCTGCGTGAGCGACTCGAACTGGGCCGCCAGGATCAGAAACACCAGGACCACGGAGAACAGCAGGCTCCACAGCATGGCCTGCAGGCTGTTCCGGAAGGCCTCGTTGGCGCCCCCGACATTCCCCCGGACGGTGTCCGGAAGCCGTTCGGCCAGAACGGTTTCCGCCGCGCCGGAGGCTGATTTCAGGTCCGCTCCGGGCGCCACATCGGCCAGGATCCGGAGGACGGGCGATTGATCGGTTCGGTAGAGGGACGCCGGGAGCTCGACGAACGCGGCGGTGAGAAAGGTGGAGAGCGGCATGGGACCACCGGGCGTCACCACGCGCTGCGCCATCAGCTGCTGGATGCTCCCAATGCCTTCGGTCCGGAGTGTGATCGGGATGTCTTCGTTGATGGACCGCAGGTCCGTGGCGTGCACGCCACGCGCCCCGGCTTCCAGGAACGCCGTAATGGAGGACGCCTGCACGCCATACCGCGCCAGCGCATCCCGCTTGAAATCCAGACGGTAGGCCGGCACGTTGAACGCATCGGCCCGGCGCACATTGTTGAGTTCGGGGCGGTCGGTGAGGGCGGCGAGCACCGCATCGAACGGAACAGCCGCTTCCTCGCGGCGGTCCGCCACGAGATCGATGAACAGGTCCGACTCATCGCTGGCCAACAGCTCCTCCAACTGCGTCCGGACAACGGTCACTTCCACGGTCATGTCCGCGGCGTGGGGTGCAGCGCGGGCAGCGTCCAGGGCCTCGTCCAGCGAAACGCCCGGCGCCAGCATGAGCGACAGGTCCCCTTCATAGGACGGCCGGGGGTCAATCTGCAGGCGGGCCTCATCGCGTTCGCCCAGGTCCGCCAGCACGTGATCGAAGGCCGCGTCCTGCAACAACACGGCGGCCAGGTCCGCCGATCGCGCATCCAGGAGCGGCAGGTCCGCGTCCGCGGGAAGTGAAACGTGAAGGTTCAGCCGCCCCTGATTGGTGCGTGGCACGACTTCCCGCGGGAGTACGTCCAGGATGATGGTCGCTGCAGCCACCAACAGCACCCCGCCGGCCACGACCCAGCCTTTTTTGGCCAGCGCACGCGTCAGGGCCCGTTCGTAGTTCCTGACCAGCCGGGAGGCGCCGGAACTGGCGGGCGCGATCGCGGGCGCGACAACATCCGGGCCGGAGTCCAAACCCAAGCCCGTACCCAAACCAGACAGGACGCGCTCGTCCCGTGCCGCTATCAGCGGCACCGCCGTCAGGCCCACGATCAGACTCGCCGCCAATGACGTGATGACGGCGAGCGACTGGTCCAGGAACAGGCGTCCGGCCAGGCCCTCCACGAACGTGAGCGGAAGGAAGACGGCGATGGTCGTGAGGGTCGATGCCGTGATGGCCCCGGCCACCTCCGACGTACCCTGGATGCCCGCCTTGCGGGCTGGCATGCCGCTCTCGCGCAGCCGCGCGATGTTTTCGACGACCACGATGGCGTTGTCAACGAGCATCCCGACGCCCAGTGCCAACCCCGACAGCGAAATCAAATTGAACGTGACGCCGAGGGCGTCAAAGGCCACGAGCGTCAGGCCGAGCGACAGCGGTACGGCGACCGCCACGGCCAGGAGGGCCTGGCGACGGCGCAGGAATACGAACAGTACGACAATGGCCAGAAGACCTCCGAGCAGCACCGCCTGCGCCACGCCCCCGATGGCCTCCTGGATGAAGCGGGACTCATCGATGACCACATCCACACGGACGTCCGGCATGCCATCGGACATTTCGGCCAGGGCGGCGCGGACCTCGTCCGCCGCGCGCACCGTGTTGGCATCGGGGCGGCGTTCCACCAGCAGCATGAGGGTTTCGCGGCCGTCCAGGCGGACGAGTCCGCGCCGCTCATCCACCCCTTCCCGCACATCGGCCACGTCCCGGAGACGGAGCGATCGGTCCCCGCGGCGCGCAACAATGGCATCTGCAATGTCCTCGATCGTCTCGAACTCGCCCGTGACTTCCACGGCGTACTGGAACGGACCACGGCGGATGGCCCCACCCGGCTGCGCCACGTTCGCCCGGCGCAGGGCCGTTTCAATGTCGGTGACATCCACGGCGTGCGCGGCGAGCCGCGCTGGATCCAGGAGGACATCCACCCTCCGGTCAAATCCGCCCGTGACCACCACCCGCGCGACATCCCCCAACTGCTCCAGCCGCCGCGCAATGATTTCCTTGCCGACGGTTTTCAGGCGGACCAGGTCCCCGGAGCGGCCCGAGGCGCCGTCCCCGGCCTCGGAAAGGGCCAGAATCATGATGGGCCGGTCGTTCGGATCCAGTCGCAGCACCACCGGGCGTTCGGCTTCATCCGGCAACTGATCTCCCAGGCGATCCAATTGCTCCCGGACCTCCAGGAGCGCCAGGTCGAGGTTCACGTTCCATCCAAAGTCAAGGCGGATCATGCTCCCGCCGAGCATGGACCGGGCCGTAATGCGCTGCACCCCCTGCGTACCGGAAATGGCCTCTTCCACCCGCTCCGTGATGGCCCGCTCCACCCGCTCGGGGGGTACGTCCGGATAGGCCGTCCACACGACCAGCGTCGGATAGCGCAAATCCGGGAGCAGGGATACCGGGACCCGCACCCACGCGGCGAGCGCGGCCACGGCTACCAAAAGGAAGAACGCCGTGACGGCCACGGGCCGCCGGAAGCACGCCGCAATGAACGGATTGGACGCCCCGGGGGATTCCGGATGGTTGCCGGGACTGCTCACTGAACCGTCACCCGGGCATCGTGGGACAGGGCATGGTGCCCCGCCACGGCAAGACTGTCTCCGGGCTGGAGCGGATCCAGGATCTCGACCAGGCCCCCACTCCGGCGTCCCGTCGTCACGTAGGTCCACTGCGCGCGGCCGTCCTTGACCACGAACACCAGATCGCGTCCCTGGCGAACCAGGACGGCCTCGGCCGGCACCACCATACGATCCTGCAGACGTCCCGATTCCAACTGGACATAGGCAAACAACCCGGACAGCAACGTCCCACCCCGGTTCGGGACCTCCACGGTCACACGCCCCGTGCCGGTTTCCCGGTCCACGGACGGATTCACGGACCAGATCCGTCCCGTCAGGACCGAATCGCCGAGCGCCGGAATGCGAACCCGAGCCACAGCGCCCTTGCGCAAGCCAACGATGTCGGCTTCCAGTACATTGACGGTCACTTTCATGCGCGCGTCATCCAAAAGGGTCAGCACGGTCTCGCCGACCGCGACCCGCTGGCCTTCCTCCACTTCCAGATTCGCGATACGGCCGGTGAACGGTGCGCGGACCGTCATGCGGGACAGCGCCAACTCCGCCCGTCGCACGCGCTGCTCGGCCTGTTCCAGGCCCGACAACACCGCCTCCACTTCGTTCCGGCGCGAACCGCTGCGGAGCACGTCCGCGTCATGGGCGCGGCGCGCCATCTGGAACTCCTCGAGCGTCAGGCTGCCGGCCTCGTAGGCTTCCCGAGCCTGCTCGAAGGCGCGCCGCGCCCGCTCCAACAGGGCCGAGTCGGGCGCTTCGCTGTTCGATCCCACACGTTTGCTGGCATAATCGATCTGCGCCCGCAACAGTTCACTGGAGGCCTCCTCCAACTCCAACTCCTGATCGCGGGAGTCCAGCCGGAGCAGCGCCTGTCCTTCCTGGACGCGCGTTCCTTCGTCCACCAGCCGTTCACGGACCAGCCCGGAGGCTTCCGGACTCACCCCTGCCTCCCGCCAGGGCGTCAAGTGACCCGTGGCCTCGGCCAGGATCAGGAAGTCCGTGGGCTGCAATTCAACAGCCTGCACCCGCGCCCGCGCGGAGACCCGCTCGGCGTCGGGCCGGTCCTCGGCGTTTTCCACTTCGGCGCCGGTGAGTTGCGGCCAGAATGCGTACGCGCCAACGGCAACGGCCAACACGACGAGCACAAGGGCCGCGGCCTTCCAGGGTTTCATGCCTTCCAGGGTCTGTTTGATGGATGTCCATTCAATCGGAAGACAATGTAAGCCCTTGAAAGGTTGCTGTCAGCGGAGCAGAACGATGGAGCGTGTACGCGTCTCTGCGCGCATCTGTCCGTCCGCAGTCAGACGAATCAGGTACATGCCACTGGCACGACCGGAGGCGTCGAAACGGACTTCGTGCCGTCCGGAGGGCAACCGACCGTCCACCAGCACGGCCACTTCCCGGCCCAACAGGTCATGGACGGTGAGCCGGACCGCGGCCGGCTCGGCCAGTTCGAATGGGATGAGGGTCTGCGGATTGAACGGGTTCGGATAGGCCGCGAGCAGCCGGGTCGCGGTCGGTACCACCTCCGGTTCGGTCGCGGTGGCGCCCCCAGAGCCGGTCAGTTCCACCACATCAATCCACATGACCGCACCGTCCGAACCCCCGAACCACGCATCGGACACATTGAACCAGTTTGCGTTCACGTCCATCTCCCACGCACTGTCCACACGCTGCCCGAGGGGCGGGCCGCCCACGAGGGCGTATCGTTCATAGGGCGCGCCGTAATCCTCGAAATGGATGCTCACGAAGAAGGTCCGATCCACTTCCACGTCCGGCAGGACGAAGGTCATGGGGACGCCCCCGACCACGGTCGGGTCCTGGTATTCCCATTGTTCGTTCTCGACGGTGACCATGTTGAATACGGGGGATGCGTACAACAGGTCAACCGGCCCCGACGCTGCGGTACCGGACCATACGGCGACCGATACGTCCTGCGAATACGCATCCGTGTGGCTGTACCCCAACCAGTACCGGATGGCGCTCAGGAATCCGACCGGTTCGCCCGAGGGCAACTCCATCAACTGGGCCTTGGCCCGGTCCAGGTAGCCGTTGGTCCCGAACAGGAATCCACCATTCGATGCCTCATAAACCTCTCCGGCCGACGCATCGCGCGTGGAGCCCTCCAGGAATACCAGATGCCGGCGGGCAATCGCGCGGACTTCGTCGGCGGTCAACGCGCCGCCGTACAGCCGAAAATCATCCACCCGGACGTCCATCCCGCTGAGCTGCTGGCCGAACCGGAGAAAACCATTGTTTTGCGGAATGGTGAACTCCCCGACCGGCATCGGATGGCCAACGAGCACCGGGTATCCATTCATGTACACGGTCTGCCGGGTCCCATCGTAGGTCACCATGTAGTGGAACCACCCATCCTCCTTCGCCAGGATGCCGGCTTTGGCCTGCGTGTACGACGACGAGGCCGCCGTGCCGCTGATCTCATTGATTATGCCCTCCACGTCGCTGGGGCCCCACAGCCCGAGCGTCGTTTCGCCTTGCGCATCGGCCAGCCGGAAAATCAGCGATGCATCCCGCGTATTCTCGCCCAGCTCAATCCACGCTCCCACGCTCACCGCGGTGCGCGGCGTACCGTCGGTCAGGAACGGCAACACGAGCACGGCCGACTCGGACAACTGGATGGCCGACTGCGGATTTCCGAAGCGGTCCGGCGCCCAGGACGACCAGTTCGTTTCATTGTAGCCGGGGAACCCGATGGTGCCGTCGAACGGCAAGTGCAGCAGGAGCTCGGCAGAAGTCGGGTCGCCACCCGGCTCGGTAACCGTAATAAGTTTCTCAGCCAAAGACGCACCCCCCTCGGGATCGAGGACCAACAGGAGTGATGTATACACGCCTGGGGTTGTATAGGTGTGCGACACCTGGACGCCGACTTCGATATCCGATCCGTCTCCGAAATCCCACGCATACTCCAGCGGTGAGCCTTCGGGGTCGCTCGATCCCGATCCATCGAACGTAACCGTCAGCGGTGCGGGACCGCTGGAGGTATTCACCGTGATCACGGCCGTCGGCATCTGATTGGAGGACGGCTCGGTAACCGTAATCATGGACGATGCGGTGCCGGTCTCGCCTTCGTCATCCGTCACTGTCAGCGTCACGGTGTACGACCCGGCCGACGTATAGGTATGCGTTGTCGTGACCCCGCTGGCACCCTGCCCGTCGCCAAAGGTCCAGGACCACGCCTGGATGTCCCCACCGTCCGGATCGGAGCTGGTGCTGGCATTGAAGGTCACCAGGAGTGGCGCCGGACCACCCTCAGGCGATGCCGTGAAGGCCGCAACCGGCGCCTCCGTCCCCGACTGTTCTTCCGGCCACAGATTGGACGTCAGGATGAGATCAATGAAGTCCTGGTTCTTGGCCTCGCAATAGTACCGCTCCGTCACCGGCTTCTGGACCGGGAACGCGGCATCCTGGCTGTTGCCCGATGCGGCCGTCCGGTTCTCGAAGAACCACTGGTACGTATTGTTCGTGCCGCCAACCGGGCATCCAAGCGCCCAGACGGTGCCCTGATCCAGCGCCAGCACGTCGAACGACTGCTGCGGGGCATAGCTCACGAACGTCAATCCGAGGTTGTTCTGCAGGTCATCGAAATGCAGCCGGTTTCCCGCCACGTCGAGGGCCAGGAAGCCCGAGGGGAGGCCCCGGAAGTCGGGCAGGTCCTCGATGTTGTTCTCCTTGATGGACAACCCCCGCAGCGCCGGCATGGTCGTCATGGATTCCGGCACTGCGCCCGTCAAGTGGTTGTTGTTCAGCTGCAGGGTGACCAGGTTGGACGCGTTCCCGATTTCCGGGGGAAGTTCACCCGTCAATTCGTTGTTGAACAGATAGATTTCCGTAGCCGGGGTGTTGCCGAGTCCCGCCGGAAGCGGTCCGCTCAACCGGTTGTTGGACAGATTCAGGCTCCCCAGCATGGGCATGTCCCCGATGGAGCCGGGAATGCTCCCTGTCAGATCGGCCTGGAATACCCAAAGGCGCTCCAGGGACACCATTCCGCCCCACTGGGCCGGTAACGGGCCCGTGATGGCCGTGTCGTACAGATACAGTTTCTGCAGTTGCCACAGGTTGTTGATGGTGGCCGGAATGGGCCCCGACAGGTTTTCATTCCAGGACAGATCCAGCTCAAGCAGCGTCGTGATGGAGCCGATGGATGCGGGGATGCTGCCTTGCAGGTTGTTGCTGGACAGCGACATGAGGCGCAGCGCGCTGAGTCCGCCTATCCCTTCCGGCAGCGCGGTCAGTTGATTCTCGAACCCGTTCAGGATGGTGAGTTGTTTCAGGTTGCCGATAGTGGACGGCAGTCCGGTCAGCTGATTCCCCCAGAACACCAGTTCCTTGAGCGCGACCAGGTTTCCAAACGACTCGGGGATGTTTCCCGTGAAGGTGTTCCGTTCCAGGTTCAGGGTTTCCAGTTTGGTCAGGTTGCCCATGCTCGCCGGCAGGGGCCCGCTCAACTGATTGAAGGCCAGACTGAGCAAGCGCAGTTCGGTCAGATTGCCGATTTCCGTCGGCAACGTCCCTTTCAGCCCCAACTGCGAGAGTCCCAGGCCCGTGACCCGGTTGTTCTCCACCGCAAGGAAGCCCCACGACGAAACCGGTCCGGAAAGCCAGCCGGGGTTGGATTGCCAGTTCGGGCCGTCCGTGGCATTGTATATGGCGACCAGCGCCAGTGAATCTGCGACCGATACTTGACCCTGGACGGGTGTTGCAGCCAACAGAAGGGGCAGGATCAGGAATGAAAGGCGGAAGGAACGAAGAGAACGGCGCATGGCCTTCTGGCTCCATATTGGTGTCCATCGGAACACTAATCATGCCCGTCCTCATGGGCTGTAATCCGAATTGTAGGCCGGCCGTAGTCCTTTGCCCTACGATTATCTATACTCAGGCAGAGCCCTTGTATCCACCCACTCACCGGTACATGTGTCATGAAACCCTTGACTTCCCTCCGCTCCGCACTCTGGCTCGTTCTCATGGCCATCCTGTGCGTCCCCGTGTCCACGGCCCAGGACCTGCAGGTGACCGCCATTCGCGCCGGGCACCTGGTGGACACCGCCAGCGGCACGGCCACGCCGGACCAGATCATCCTGATTGAACGGAACAATGCCCGCGGCCGCGGGACCATCGTGGCCATCGGATCCGACGTGGAAATCCCGGAAGGCGCGGACATCATTGACCTGAGTGACCACTATGTACTCGGTGGCCTGGTCGATGCGCACGATCATCTGGCCATCACCTACAAGGAGGATCCGGAGAGCAACAACTATTACTTCACGACGCTCATGGATTCGACGCCCATCCGGGCCATCCAGGCGTTTTCGACCGGGTTCCAGAAGCTCTCATCCGGCTTCACCATTGTCCGCGACCTCGGCAACAACGGCCTCTACGCCGACACCGCCCTCCGTCAGGCCATCGCCCAGGGATGGGTCCCCGGGCCGACCATCATCAACTCGGGCATCATCATCGGGGCCTTCGGTGGCCAGTTCTACGAGATTCCGGAGCGCGAGGACACCGTCTACCCCGAGTACCTGAATGCCGACACGGATGACGAGATCGTCAAGGCCATCCGTCGCAACATCCATTACGGCGCCAAGGTCATCAAAGTCTGCGTGGACTGCCAGGCCTATCCGTACACCACGGAGCAGCTGAAACTGTTCGTGAGCGAGGCCGCCAATGCCGGTCAGAAGGTGTCCGGGCATGTCCAGACCCGGGAAGGCGCCCTGCGTGCCATAGAGGCCGGTCTCTGGTCCATCGACCACGACAACGCCATGGATCCGGAAATCCATGCGATGATGGCGGCCAAGGGCGTGTGGCGTGTGGGTACGGAGACCCCGAAAGCCGATTGGTCCCGGGTAAGCGATGCGCGCTGGGAACGCCGTACGGCCATGCTGCGGGACGCCTTCGATCAGGGCGTCAAGCTCGCGTTTTCGACCGATGCGGATTATTTCATCCCGGGCCTGCACCGCGGCGAATTGACCATTGAATTCCTGGAGACCTGGAAAGCCGCGGGCATCCCGGACGCCGACATCCTGAAGATCATGACCACCAACGGCTACGAAATCAGCGAACTGGAAGATGAGCGGGGTCCCATCCGCGAAGGCTTCGCGGCAGACATCATTGCCGTCCCGGGTAATCCGCTGGAGGACATCGATGCGCTGCGCAACGTGACGTTCGTCATGAAGGACGGACTGGTGTTCAAGCACGACGGCATCGTGGCCCCCATGGACTTCTTCCACAACGGTCCCCAGTACGGCTGGCGGGTTCGCTGATTGTAGTGTGAAGAGTCCGTAAAACGGTGAAGTCCGGTTGCCGGCATTCGATCCTGTTGTATATTACGGACAACAGAGTCGCTTATCTATTATAACCATGCTGTCCAACGCCTGCCAATACGGACTCCGCGCCATGATCCATCTGGCCCAGCAACCGGAAGATGGATTCGTCCCGGTGCGTGAAATCAGCGCATCGCTGGACGTGTCGCACACGTTCCTGGCCAAGATCCTGCAGCAGCTGGTAGCCAAGGAACTGCTGGTGTCCTTGCGCGGACCGAGCGGCGGCGTACGGCTGGCCCATTCTGCAGACAAGATCCTGCTCAATGACATTGTCGTGGCCATCGACGGCCGGAAAGTACTTGAATCGTGTGTACTCGGTCTGCCCGGATGCGGCCACCAGGCGCCCTGCCCCATGCATGCCTCCTGGGCCGAAGTCCGGAACCGGTTCTGCAAGATGCTTGAGGAAACCAGCCTCCAGACGCTCGCCGCGAAGACCAAAGCCGCCGGATTCCGCCTGACCCCGCACTGATGAACCCATTTCCATCCTCCTATTTCGGACTAAATACTCTTTACTCCATGAAGAAGATACTTCACCCCATCATGGCCCTCCCGCTCCTGCTCGCCGTCCTCCTCCTCGGCGCCTGCGGATCCGAAGGTGGCTCTGACAGCAGCGCCGACGGCAGCGCACCCACCGCCGAATCCGGCCTGACCGCCGTCCAACTTGAGCACGGTCTCGGGCCGATTGCTCCGTTCGATCTCGGCCCCATTGACGCCGCCCTGGCCGAGCGGGGCGCGGACATCTTCAAAATGAAGTGCACGTCGTGCCACAAGATGGAGGGTCGCTATGTGGGTCCTCCACTGGGCGACATCACCGAGACCCGGTCGCCGGCCTACGTCATGAACATGATCCTGAATCCCCAGGAGATGATCACGGCGCATCCCACGGCCAAGAAGGTATTCGCCGAATACCTCACACCCATGCCCAATCAAAGCCTGAGCGAAGACGATGCACGCGCCGTGCTCGAATACCTCCGGACGCAATAACCAACCCATCAGAAGCGCCATGAAACGCATCTCCATCAATCGAATCATCGTCGGCGTGGCCGCCACCCTGCTCATTGGAGCCCTGGCCACGTCGTGCCGTACCGCCACCGACCAATCCGGCCACGCGGACGCCGCCCAGGCCGTCTATGTGCCCCCGGGCAGCTACGACGAATTCTACTCCTTCATGTCCGGCGGATTCTCCGGCCAGGTCACCGTCATGGGCCTGCCCTCGGGGCGGCTGCTGAAGACCATCCCCGTGTTTTCCCAGCACGCCGAAAATGGCTGGGGATACGACGAGGAAACCAAAGCCATGCTGAACACCTCGTACGGATTCGTTCCGTGGGACGATTCGCATCATCCGCAGCTCAGCCAGACGAACGGCGTGCCGGACGGACGGTGGCTGTTCATCAACGGCAACAACACGCCGCGAATTGCGCGCATCGACCTGAAATCTTTTGAAACGGCTGAGATCGTGGAGATTCCGCTCTCCGCGGGCAACCACGCCTCGCCTTTCATCACCGAGAACTCGGAATACGTGGTGGCCGCCACGCGCTTCAGCGTGCCTATCCCGCAGCGGGACATTTCGATTTCCGAGTACAAGGAGCAGTTCAAGGGCACGATTTCGTTCGTACGGGCCGACCGTCCCGGCGAAATGGAAGTCGCCTTCCAGATCATGGTGCCCGGCTATGACTACGACCTGTCCACCGCCGGTACGGGTCCCTCGCACGGCTGGGCCTTCCTGTCCACCTACAACGTAGAGCAGGCCAATACGCTCAAGGAAGTCAACGCCAGCCAGCGCGACAAGGATTTCATTGCCGCCGTGAACTGGAAGCGCGCCGAAGAGTGCGTCGAGGCGGGCAACTTCGAGGAATGGGATGTGACCTACCTGCGCAACGTGAAGCCGCACCAGGGTATAGCCACCACCACGACGCTCTCCGGCAGCAAGATGCTGCAGCCCGCCGACTGCGACGGCCTGGTCTACTTTCTGCCGACGCCCAAGTCGCCCCACGGCGTGGACGTGGATCCCACGGGTGAATTCATTGTGGGCGGTGGCAAGCTGGCCACCGTGCTTCCTGTGCACTCCTTCACGAAGATGCTCAAGGCCATCGAGGACAAGGAATTCGAAGGCATGGCCGATGGCATCCCCGTGCTGAAGTACGATGCGATCATTGCCGGGGAAGTTGAGAATGCCGGCCTCGGCCCGCTCCACACCCAGTTCGACGGCCGCGGCTCGGCCTACACCACGGCCTTCCTGTCCTCGGAAATCGTGAAGTGGGACATCGAGACGTTCACCGTCGTGGACCGCATTCCGGTCTATTATTCGGTGGGCCACCTCATGATTCCGGGCGGTGACAGCCGCCAGCCGGCCGGAAAATACCTGGTCGCGCTGAACAAGATCACGAAGGACCGCTACCTCCCGACCGGACCGGAACTGGCCCACTCGGCGCAGCTCATTGACATCTCCGGCGACAAGATGAAGATGCTCCTGGACTTCCCGACCATGGGCGAGCCGCACTACGCGCAGGCCATTGCGGCGGACCTCGTGACGCCGGATCAGATCAAGATCTATCGCCTTGAAGAAAACGAGCACCCGTACGCGACACTCTCCGAGGCCGACGCCCGGGTGGTCCGTGAAGGCACCGACGTGCACGTCTACATGACTTCCATCCGGAGCCACTTTGCGCCGGACAACATCGAGGGCATCCGCGTGGGCGATACGGTGTACTTCCACGTCACCAACCTGGAACAGGACTGGGATGTGCCGCACGGATTCGCCATGCTCGGCGCCAACGCCAGCGAACTGCTCATCATGCCGGGCGACACCCGCACGCTGGTCTGGAAACCGACCGCCGTGGGCGTCTATCCGTTCTACTGCACGGACTTCTGCTCGGCGCTCCACCAGGAGATGCAGGGCTACATCCGCGTATCGGACGCCGGCTCCAACGTCCCGATTTCATTCCACACCGGAGGCTGAGTCATGACCACCCGCAGTCGACTCCTGACGGCCCTCGCAGGCCTCATGCTCATCACCATGTATTTCTTCCCCCTGTGGAGGATTACGCTCGAAGCACCGCAGTACCCCGAAGGCCTCGGCCTCAGGATCATGCTGTCGGATGTCCGGGGAGTGAACGAGTTCGACCTGCAGAACATCAACAACCTGAACCACTACATCGGCATGCAGCGGATTGAACCGGATGCCATTCCGGAGCTCAAGATCATGCCGTGGGCCATTGCCTTCCTGATTGCCGGCGCCTTCGGCGTCGCGCTCCTGGGGCGGCGGCGCTGGCTCACGACCTGGGTCGTGCTGTTCGGCCTGCTGTCGCTGGTCGGCCTGGTGGATTTCTGGTTGTGGGAGTACGACTACGGGCACAACCTGGACACGTCGACGGCCGCCATCGTGGTGCCCGGCATGTCCTACCAGCCGCCCCTCATTGGATCGAAGCAACTGCTCAACTTCAAAGCCCACTCCTGGCCGGGAGTGGGCGGTTGGGCGGCCTTCGCTGCATTGGGGCTTGGCATGGTGGCGTGGGGGCTCGATCGGCCGAAGCGCCGCCGGAAATTCAGCGCCAAACCGTCCGCCGGTGCGGCCCTCGGCGCCCTGGCCCTGCCCCTGCTCCTCGTGGCCGGCTGCACGCCGGAACCCGAGCCCTTCCATCTCGGCCAGGACGAGGGTGCCTACTGCCGGATGACCATTGACGATGCCCGGTTCGCCTCGCAGATCGTCATGAAAACCGGACGGGTATACAAATTCGACTCCATCGAATGCCTGTCCCGCTACCTGGCCGAACAGGTCCAGGATGAAACCGACGTGCATTCCGTCTGGGTGTCCGACGCCGCCGAGCCCGGCCAGCTGGTGAACGTCACCGAGGCCGTCTTCGTGCAGCACGAACGACTCCGCTCGCCCATGGGCGGGGGATGGGCCGCGTTCGCATCGGTGGCCTCGGCGCAGGAAACCGTCCCGGACATCGATCCCGACGCGGACGTGCACACCTGGTTGTCCATGCGCCGCGTGAGCCACGCATCACTCGGAACGAGACCGTCGGGTATGTAATCATGTTTGTACGGGTGATGCTCTTCGTGGCGCTGGCCTTCGCCGCCGCGCCGGCCATGCCCGCCCCGGCCCAATCGCTCGCCGAGCGCCTGGAACGCGCCGCGCCCTACGATACGCTCCGCATTCCCGCCGGGACCTGGACCGAGACCACGCTCCACATCCGGAAGCCGGTCGTACTCGTGGGCGAGCCGGGAGCCCGGCTGAAAGGCGACGGATCGCACGAGTTGATCGTGATCCTGAGCGACGACGTGACCATCCAGGGGCTGGACCTGTCCGGCGTCGGTCGGACGTTCATGGAAGACCGGGCGGCCATCCGCGTGCAGGATGCATCGCGCTGCCGGATAGCCGACAATACCTTCAGCGATGTGTTTTTCGGCGTGTACATGGCCCGGGCGGCCGACTGCACGGTGTCGGGCAACACGCTGAGCGCCAATTTCGAGCGCGAAACCACAGGCGGCAACGCCATCCATTCGTGGTACAGCAACCGGCTG
Organism: Rhodothermales bacterium; assembly: GCA_040221055.1. Classification (NCBI taxonomy): domain Bacteria; kingdom Pseudomonadati; phylum Rhodothermota; class Rhodothermia; order Rhodothermales; species Rhodothermales bacterium. The sequence continues at coordinate 76,439 of JAVJVN010000015.1, forward strand.
CATATCGTAGATAATGTCATTACCGGATTCCGGGACGGCATCTACCTCGAGTTCACGAACGATTCGGAGGTGGCCGGCAACCGCTCGGACCACAACCTGCGGTACGGATTGCATTTCATGTTCTCGGACCGCTGCAGCTACGACCGCAATTCGTTCTCGGACAACAGGGCCGGTGTGGCGGTCATGTACGCCGACGGGTTGTCCATGCGGGACAACACGTTCCAGCGGGCCTGGGGATCATCGGCCTACGGCCTCCTGCTCAAGGAAATCCGGCGGGGCGAAATCCTGGGCAACACGTTCCAGGGCAATTCCGTGGGCATCCTCATGGAATCGACCGATGCCATGGATTTCCACGGCAACCAGTTCCTCGAAAACGGTTGGGCCATCAAGATGATGGCGAGCTCCATCGGCAACACCTTTGAAGACAACGTCTTTGCCGGTAATACCTTCGACATCGCCACGAACAGCCGCTCGTCCACCAGTCGCTTCACGGCCAATTACTGGGACCGCTACACGGGCTACGACCTGGACCGCGACGGCTTCGGCGACGTCCCCTTCCGGCCCGTTTCGCTCTTTTCCGTACTCGCCGAGCGACACGAGGCCATGCTCTACCTGTACCGCAGCGTCCTCGTGGATCTGCTCAACACGGCCGAAAGCCTGCTCCCGGTGCTCACGCCCGTTGACCTGGCCGACCACCGTCCGCGCATGGTGCTACCAACAACAAGATGAAACTCCTTCCACACGATACGCCGCCCATCTCCATCAGCGGGCTCATGAAATCCTTCGGCACGAACCAGGTGCTGGCGGGCATTGACCTCACGTTCGGTGCGGGTGAAACCACCGCCATCGTCGGTCCGAACGGCGCCGGGAAAACGACGCTCATCAAGAGCCTGCTGGGGCTCGTCCACCCGGATGCCGGTGTCCTGGAAGTCGGAGGCCTGCCAGCCGGGTCGGACGGCGACTACCGCCGACTCATCGGATACATGCCGCAAAGTGCCCGTTTCCCCGACGGGATGTCGGCGCGCGACATGATTGCACTCGTCCGCCGCCTGCGTGACCCGAAGACACCCATCGATACCTCGCTCATCCGCACCCTCGGGCTTTCCGGCGAAATGGACAAGCCCTTCCGGACCCTGTCGGGCGGAACGCGGCAGAAAGTATCGGCGGTCCTCGCGTTCATGTACACGCCGCCCATCTATATCCTGGACGAGCCTACGGCCGGTCTGGACCCCGTGTCCAGCGCGGCCCTGAAGGACCACATCCTCGCGGTCCGCGAACGCGGGGCCACCGTGCTCCTGACGTCGCATGTCATGGCCGACCTCGAAGAGCTCTGCGATCGCATTGTCTTCCTTTTGGACGGACGCGTCCGCTTCGACGGATCGTTGTCGGATTTGCGCGCCCGCACCGGCCAACCCCGGCTCGAACGCGCCATTGCCCGCATCCTGGAGGGAGAAGCCGCATGAACACCGTCCAAACCATCTTCCGCTTCCAGGTCGGCGATGCACTCCGCAGCCGCTGGCTCATCCTGCACTTCCTGCTGTTCCTGTTGCTGACCGAAGGGCTGCTGCTGGCCTCCGGCTTCTCCGACAAGGCCCTTGTCAGCCTCATCAATGTGGTCCTGCTGCTGGTCCCCCTCATCAGTCTCGTGTTCGGGGTCATCCACCAGTACAACGCCCGCGAATTCGTGGAGCTGCTGCTGACCCAACCGGTGCGTCGCCGCGACCTGTTTGCCGGCCTGCTGGCGGGAATAGGCGTGCCCATGACGCTGTCGTTCGTCCTCGGGATATTCCTTCCGTTCGCCTGGCACGGCGGACTCGACCCGGTGCAGGGCTCGCGGTTGTTCGCGCTGCTCGGACTCGGATCCGTGCTCACGTTGACCTGCATTTCGGTCGCCGTAGCCGTCTCCATCCGGCAGACGGATCGCATCCGCGGCATTGGCCTCGCGCTGTTCCTGTGGCTGGCCTACGCCGTGCTGTTCGACGGCGCCATCATGCTGAGCGTCGTGCTGCTGGACCACTGGCCCATCGAGAAGGCCATGATCGTGGTAATGCTCATGAACCCCGTCGACATCATCCGCCTGGTCCTGCTGCAGGTGTTCGATGCCGCCGCCATGATGGGCTACACCGGCGCCGTGTTCACCCGATTCTTCGAAGATGGCATGGGATACGCCGTGGCCGCGACCGCCCTCTCGTTCTGGCTCATCCTGCCCACCTGGCTGGCCCGCCACGCATTCCTGCGGAAAGATTTCTGATGCGCGGCGTATTAGAAGGCTGTTGGGCATGTGGAGGACCTCTCGTTCGGAGCGGCATAACATTTGGATGATGTCATGCCGCCCGAACCCGAAGGGAACGAGGGGGTTACGGGCGGATACTGCGTCATGGCTCCTCCACGATACAGTAGCATCGCGTCGTCGCCCTTCCTTGTCTGCGCCTCGTAAGACCCCCGTTCGAGAGGCCCTCCACATGCCCAACAGCCTTCTGGCCGATGCCTTCCATCCTGTACCAGACCGAACACCTCGTCGTCGTCGACAAGCCGGCGGGCATGCTCGTGCACCGGACGGCCCGGGACAAGGACGAAACAACGTTCCTGGTGCAGACGGTGCGGGATATGACGGGGCGACACGTGTATCCCGTGCACCGGCTGGACAAGCCCACATCGGGGACGCTCATACTGGCGTTTGACCCGGAGACGACCGCCGATCTGTCTCGGCTTCTGGCCGAGCGGCGGTTGCACCGGACGTACGTCGCGCTCGTTCGGGGCTGGGTCCATGAGCCGGTGCGTATTGACTATCCATTGACACGGGTATCGGTCCGGGACGGTGGACCGGCAGATGCCCCCCGCCGCGAGGCCATTACCAACGTAGAGCCCGTGACGCTATATGATATTAAAGTACCTGCTGGAAGATATGATAGTGCTCGCTATACATATTTGAAGTTATATCCGGAGACCGGGCGAACGCACCAGCTTCGCAGGCATCTCAAGCACGTGAACCACCCCATAATCGGCGATCGCAAGTACGGGGATCGGGACCATAACGCGTTGTGGGCCAGCCCCGGCCTGTCTGGACTCATGCTGCACGCCCAATCCGTGACCCTCCCCGACGGGACGACCGTGGAAGCACCCCTGCCCGAGCGGTTTGTCCGGGCGCTGGAGTGGCTGTCGGGCGGGAATCAGTCCGAACCGAAGGGCGCGTTGGGCGCCCCGCCCTGAACATGGATGGTCCGCTGCGGGAAGGGGATTTCAATCCCGTCGGCGTCGAAGGCAGATTTGATGGCGCGGCGCAGTTGGCGCTCGGCCTCCCACTGTTCGCCCGGAATGACCATGACAATGACCCGTACGTTCACAGAGCTCTCGGCGAAGTCGGTAATGCCTTGTACCAGCGGATTTTCCTCTTTCAGGATATCCCGATGCTCTTCGGCCCATGCCAATGCCACCCGCTCCATGACCTGCATGACCCGCTCATGGTCATCGGCATAGGACAGGCCCACGTTCACGATGACGCGTGCGAAGTCGATGGAGCGGTTGCCGAACACGCGAAGTTCGCCGGCAGGCACCATGAGCAGTTCACCGTTGAACCGGCGCACTTTGATGAGGCGAACCCCGATGTACTCGACCACGCCCTCATCCTGCCCGATCCGGATGACGTCGCCCACGTGGATGGAATCGTCAAACAACAGCAACACCCCGGAAATCACATCCTTCACCAACGACTGCGCGCCAAAACCGATGGCAATACCGGCAATACCGGCCGTCGCCACAAGCGCAGCCACATCCACTTCCAGCTGACTCAGCACCGTGATGAAGGCCACCGGCCAGACGATGTAGCGGACCGTCGAAAGGAGCAGGCTTTTGATGGTAAATGCCCGCTGGCGCCGCGGATGGATGAGCGGAAGGTCCTCGAACCGGAGGGACCACCGGTGCGTCGCCTTGTCCGCAATACTGATGATGAACCACGCTGCAATCAAGATGACGGCGATCACGAGGCCCTTCTGGCCGATGGAGACCCACGCGCTCGCATCCAGCAGGCCGCCCTCGAACGCCTGGGCGATGGGGTCGGGCGACGCGGGGAGCGCGGCGGCGGAATCGGCCGCCGTACCGGCCGCATCCTGGGCCGATTTGAGCAACCGGAGGGCTTGTTGGGGCATCAAAGCCATTTCTTGCGTCGGAAATAATACAGAAGGACCACACCGATGGAGACCATGATTCCCCACGCGGCAAAATAACCATACTTCCAGTGCAGTTCGGGCATGACATCAAAGTTCATCCCGTAGATGCCCGCCACGAACGTCAGCGGAATGAAGATGCTGCCCATGATGGTCAGCACCTTCATGATCTCGTTCATCTTGTGGCTGATGGACGACAGGTAAAGGTCGTTCAGTCCGGAGAGCAGGTCCCGATACGTCTCCAGCATGTCCACCACCTGGATGGTATGGTCATATACATCCCGGAGATAGGCTTCCGTCTGGGGTTGGATGAGCTGCGAATCGTCCCGGGACATGGCGCTCAGCACTTCCCGGAGCGGCCAGATGGACTTCCGGATGGTCATGACCTCGCGCTTGGCGGTGTTTATCCGCGCAACGGTCGACTGGGTCGGGTTGCCCAGGACTTCCACCTCGATATCATCGATTTCCTCCCCCATGACCTCGATCACGAAGAAGTAGTGGTCCACGATGGTGTCCAGCAGGGCATACGCCAGGTAGTCGGGTCCCATGGCCCGGATAATGCCCTTTCCGGCGCGCAACCGGTTGCGTACAGGCTCGAAAACGTCGCCGGGCTGCTCCTGGAAACTGTAAACGTGCGTGCGGGTCAGGACGATGGACACCTGCTCCTGGTGCAGCACCTCTTCGGCATCGTAGTGCAGCATCTTGACCACGATATAGAGCGAATCGTCATCATACCGCTCCAGCTTGGGCCGCTGTGTGGGATGGACAATGTCCTCCATCACTAACTTGTGCAGGTCGAGCTCGTCCCCTATGCGTCGAACGATATCCACATCGTGGATACCGGATATGTTCACCCACGTCGTGGTCTCCGGAGACTGGGAACGCTCGAAGACGTCATCGGTCAGTTCACCCGACTCAAGGAAGGTATCCTCGTTGTAGTCGAAGACGTGGATCTCGATGGGCTCCTCGCGCTTTGGGCCCGTGTAGATCAGGGTGCCGGGGGCTAATCCCGGTTTTTTGTGTTTTGCCATACCGCAGTATCCGGATACAGAACGAGCCACGCAAATGCAAAGACGTCCATATGGACGAGTTTTTTCTATTCCGGCGCGTCCCGCCGTAACGAATGGCATGGGACGTACACCTACACCGTACGTTCACACAATCACAACCCCAATGCAACAATACATCCCACTCATCGGTCGCATTCTGTTCTCCATGATCTTCATCATGGTCGGATTCATGCACTTCATGGACGTCGAAGGAATGAGCATGATGGTGCCGTCCTTCCTGCCCGCTCCCGCGTTCTTCGTCTACCTTACGGGCCTCATGTTGGTCGCCGGTGGCTTCAGCGTCCTGCTCGGCTACAAGGCGAAAATCGGAGGACTCATTCTGGCTGCCTTCCTCATGTCAACGTCCCTGTTGGTATTCCTTCCGCAGGTCGGCGGTGACGATCCGACGCCCATGATGATGATGCTCAAGGACATGTCCATGGCGGGCGGTGCACTCTTGATCTCCTACTTTGGCGCCGGCCCAATCAGCATGGATGCGAAGAACGCCGTCAGCTGAATTGAGCGTGGGCCCGGTCGGCGATTTCCCGGCCGATGGCCAGGCAGGCCGTGGCCGCCGGAGACGGTGCGTTGCACACGTGCAGCATGCCGTCCGCCTCCAGGATCACGAAATCCTCCACCATGTTGCCATCCTTGTCCAGGGCCTGGGCGCGGATGCCCGAGCGGCACGGCAACAGATCCTGCGCCTTCACGCCGGGCACCAGGCGGCGCACGGCTTTCAGGTACTGCCGTTTGGAAACCGTACGCGCCATTTCCTGCAGGCCGGTGCGCCAGTGGGCACGCGCCAGCCGCCGGAATCCGGCAAAGCCCACCGCCTCCCGCAAATCCTCGACGCTCCACGTCGCCAGGTCGTACCCCTCGCGGGCAGTGGCGAGGACGGCGTTCGGGCCCACCTCCACGCGGTCGTCAATCATGCGCGTCAGATGCACGCCCAGGAACGGGTAGGCCGGATTCGGGACGGGGTAAATGAGGTTCCGGCACAGCGTGCGGGCCGCAGGGGTCAGTTCGTAATAGACGCCCCGGAACGGGACGATCTGCATGCCGGGGTCCAGGCCGGAGAGGCGGGCGAGGCGATCCGCGTGGAGACCGGCACATGCCACGACGAGCCCGGCCTCGAAGAGGGTCGGGGCGTCTCCGGCCCCACCCTTCCCTGACCCTGAACCTGGCACTGCCGCCCGAACCAGCGTTCGGCCGCCGGACCGATCCATGGCCACTACCTCCACGCCCGTCACAATCCGATGCCCCGCATCGGTCAATCGCCCGGCCAACGCACGGCACACGCCCGGGTAATCCACAATGCCCGCATCGGGAACGTGAATGGCTTCCACCCCCGTGGCGGCGGGCTCGAGCGCCGCCAGACGCGCCGGGCCAATCAATTCGTTCCGGATGCCATTCTCGCGCCCCCGCTCGGCAATCGCATGCAGCCCATCGACTTCCGACGCATCGACAGCCACGATCACCTTTCCGCACGTATCGTAGGCCACGCCGTGAGCATCACAGAAAGCGACAAGATCGCGGCGGCCCTCCCGACACAACCGCGCCTTCAGGGATCCCGGCTTGTAGTAGATGCCACTGTGCAGCACACCCGAGTTGCGCCCCGACTGGTGCATCCCCACCGCCGGCTCCTTTTCCAGGACGGTTATCGACCGCCCGGGATGCCGCTCGGACAACGCCAGCGCCGTCGCCAGACCCACCAGACCGCCGCCGATAACGACGACATCCGAGCGTTGACTCATGCGTACTTGGCCGGCATGCCGTTGTTGGCCAGGTACAGCATGGCATCGTTGAACCGCTCAATCTCTTCCATCGTCGTATAGACGTTGGCGGTCACGCGCAGGCCTTCGAATTCGGCATGCTTGATGGGCGTCGCAATAATGCGGTGTTCGCCCCACAGGAACCGCCCGACGGCCGACGTATCGATCCCCTCAATCTGGACGGTGCCAATGCAGCAGGAATACGGGGTTTTCTGGGAGGTATGCAGGCGGACGCGGTCATGCTCCAGCAGCACATTGGCCCAGGAATCCCTCAGATACCGCAGGCGCGCTTCCTTGCGCGCCGGGCCAATGCCCTGGTGGAAGGTCAGCGCTTCCCCGATGGCAATGAAGTTCGCCGCCGGATGCGTTCCGATTTCCTCGAACTTCCGGATGTTGTCATCCATGGTCTCGGGCGCGGCCATCATGGGCCACAAATCCTTGATCTTTTCCTTGCGGACATAGAGCATGCCCGTGCCGTGCGGCGCGAACAGCCATTTGTGGAGGCTCGTGGCGTAATAGTCGCAATCCAGGTCCTCGTGCGTGAAGTCCCAGTGGGCGAACGAGTGGGCGCCGTCCACGATCACCGGAATGCCGCGTTTGCGCGCCATCTGGACGACCTTCTTGACCGGCAGGATCTGCCCCGTGATGTTCACGATGTGGCACATCAGGATGACCTTCGTGCGCGGGGTGATGTTCTCCTCGAACAGCCGTACGACTTCGTCGTCATCCTCGGCGGGAATGGGCAGCGGAAACTGCTTCAACACAATACCTTCCCGGCGCTCCCGCTGCTTGAACGTCGTGATCATGCGGCCGTAGTCGTGCGTCGTCGTGAGCACTTCATCTCCCGCCTGCAGGTCGATGCCGAGCTGACAGATCTGCAGCCCTTCCGATGCGTTCCGCGTGATGGCGATTTCCTCGGAATCGCACTTGAACTGCCGCGCCAGACGCTGCCGGACCCCTTCCTTCTGGGGCTCCAGGATCTGCCACATGCCGTAGACCGGCGCTTCGTTCGAATAGTCCAGGTGCCGTTTCATGGCTTCCTGAACACTGGCCGGCGCCGGGCTCACCCCGCCGTTGTTCAGGTTGACCAGCGACCGGTCCACCGTGAAGGCCTGCTGGACTTCACGCCAGAACGACTCGTCCCGGGCAATTTCCTGCGGCGTGCCGCTCCAGGACGATACTGTGTCCAGGAATTCGGAGATGGAAGCGGGATTGAACGTGGCTACGGCCATTCCGGCGGTAGCGACCTGGCCTGTACGGCCCAGGAATCGGCGGCGAGAGAGCATGGGATGGGACATCTGGTGGATGGTCCCCCCAATGTATCATGTTCTGTCGACGAATTCCACGCGACCGCGCTCAAGGACGGGCTCGTAATAGCCCGCCACCTGCCGGCCCAGGTAATAGATGGCCGCCATGGTGACAATGAAGAGCAACGTCGCGAAGATGGGAATCCGGTAGGACTCCTCCATCCGCTCTTCGGGGGCTATGTGCAAGCGTGGTTCCACTCTTGTACGAACGTTTGAAAACGCGGGATTTGCCATTTTGGCTTTGTTACGGCACCAAAAAAGACCGGATCCGCACCCCGTGCACGTTCAGGTCGGGGTCTACCGCCTCCCGGAACACCCGGAAGGAATCCGCCGGAATGTCGTGCACGACAATGTGCATGCCGTGCGTCCGGATGTTGTCCTCATCGAAAAGCGATACCTGCAGCTGCACAACCGGAAGATGCGTCCCGCTCAGGTTCACCACTTTTCCGGTGATGATGCGCGCATCGCCCGGCAGCCGTTGATACGCCAGGTCATCCACCCGGAGCGCCGGGCCGGACTCGGACTCGCCCCCACAGCCGACCGATGCGCCGAGAAGGCCGAGCAGGCCGAGCAGCAGTAATCTTACCAAGGATCTTCTCACCGTGGACCGACTCAACCAGTAATACCCGTACAAAGTAGAATGAGCGCATTCCGCAGGACGTACGTGCAGTGTGCCGAACGGTTGCCCAGTGGAAGAGTTGCGTCTTGGCCGCCCCCGTGTCTGATGTAACAACAAGACGAGAGAAGAGGCGAACGTGGCATCGGACGAATTCTGGAAAGACGCCATAGAGGCGTATTTCAAGGACTTTATGGAATTATTCTGGCCCGTGGCACACGGGGACATCGATTGGTCGCAGCCCGTAGTATGGCGCGACAAGGAGTTGCAAAAGCTGTTGCCGGACAATGTCAATGGAAAGCGCTTCGTGGACAAGCTTGTTGAGGTCAATTGCACGAAAGGAGATCGCGCCCTCGTACTCGTTCACATTGAAGTCCAGTCTTCAAAAGACGTGACATTTTCCAAGCGAATGTTCACGTACCATTACCGGATTCGGGACCGCTACGACTGCCCGGTATTCAGCTGTGCTGTCCTCGCAGACGGCAATCCCTCTTGGAGGCCGAGTTCTTGGTACGATGAAATCTGGGGCTGCGGCATTCGGATGGAATTCCCAGTGGTCAAGCTCCTCGACTGGCGAGACAGGTGGGATGAATTGTCAGCCAGCAAGAACCCTATGGGAATGTTGATTCAGGCACTTTTGACTGTTCAGGCGACCTCCCGGGATTTGCCCGCCCGAAGCCAATGGAAACTTGCTGCCGTGTTCCAGCTTTATGAAAAAGGGTACGGCCGGGCTGAAGTCCGCCGCCTGTTTCGTTTTATTGATTGGGTCGTCGAACTTCCCGAAGAGCTTTCGCGTCAGTTCGAACAAGCGTTGATTGAAACCGAGAGGACCAGAAAAATGCCATACATTACTACCATTGAGCGCTCTGGCATCCGGAAGGGAAAGGAACTGGGCCTGAAAAAGGGCAAGGAGTTGGGCAGGCTGGAGGTTGCCAAGGAGAGCATTGTGGACGCCCTGGAGGTTCGTTTTGGTTCGGTCACGCCGGAATTGCGGACCCGGATTGGGCAATTGACGGACGTGGAGGCCTGTAAGGCCTTACATAAGCAAGCGATTTCCGCCATGACACTTGGGGAATTTATCCAACTACTCGAGTTCAGCGGAAACACAGACTAAAAGGCTGTTATAGAGGTGGAGGGCCTGCAAGCTGAGAGTGGTTGTGGTAAGGTAGGCTGAGCCTATCCCGTCGTGTCGTTCAGTCCAGCCCGTGGGCGGCGGCGATTTCTTCGGCGGTTTTGATGTCCGCGGCGGCGCCCGGAATGAGGCGTTTTTCGACCAGGATGTTTTCGAGGACGAGGACGTCCATGTGCGTGTCGAGGAAACAGCGAATGGCGTCGGCCGGGGTGCAGACGATGGGTTCGCCGCGCACATTGAAGCTGGTATTCACCAGGACGGGACAGCCGGTTTCGGCTTCGAAGGCCGAAAGGAGCGCGTGGAAACGGGGATCGGAGTCCTTCGACACCGTCTGTACGCGCGCGGATCCGTCCACATGGGTGACGGCGGGAATGTCGGACCGCCGGACCGGGGCCACGAGCAGCATGTAGGGGCTCTCCTCCCCATCCAGACCGAACCAGTCGTCGGCTCGCTCGGCCAGGACGCTCGGGGCGAAGGGCCGGAAGCTCTCCCTGAATTTGATCTTCACGTTGACGCGCCGTTGGGTGTCTTCGCCGCGCGGATCGGCCAGGATGGAACGACCGCCGAGCGCCCTCGGCCCGAACTCCATACGCCCCTGGAACCAGCCCACGACCAACCCCTGGGCCAGGAGTTGTGCGACGCGGGCGTAATCGTCGGGCGAAAGTTCTTCGACGGCTGAGTCCGGAATGGACGCATCGGATAGCGCCTGCCGGATTTCCGGGGCGCTGAACGCGGGGCCCAGCCGCGAGCTTTGCATCGCATCAGGAAACGTGACCGTCCGCTCTTTCCCCATGGCCATATGCCACACTGCCAGCGCCGCGCCGAGCGCCCCGCCGGCATCGCCCGAGGCGGGTTGGAACCAGACCTGCCGGAAGGGTCCTTCCCGCAAGAGCCGCCCGTTGGCCACACAGTTGAGCGCCACGCCGCCCGCCATGCACAGGTTTTCCAGGCCGGTTTCGCGGTGGACGTGCCGGGCCATGGCGAGCACGGCATCTTCCGTGACGACCTGGATGGAGCGTGCCAAATCCTTCTCCCGTTGTGTGAGCAGCGCTTCTGCCTGCCGGCGCGGCCCATCGAACATCTCTTCGAACACCTTCCCGGTCATGGTGAGGCCACGCGAGAAGGTGAACGCATCCATGTGGAGCCGGAAGGAGCCATCGTCGCGCAAATCTATCAACCGATCGCGGATGCGGTCCACATAGCGCGGTTCGCCGTAGGGCGCGAGGCCCATCAATTTGTATTCGCCGGAGTTGACGCGGAAGCCGCAGAAGTAGGTGAATGCACTGTAGAGCAGCCCGAGAGAATGGGGGAAATGTTGCTCGGCGAGAAGCTCTAGCGTGCTGCCCCGACCCACGCCGAACGACGTGGTGGCCCACTCCCCGACCCCGTCTGTCGTGAGGATGGCCGATTCCGCAAATGGCGACGGGAAAAACGCGCTCGCCGCGTGGCTTTCATGGTGCTCCGGGTAGAACAGTTCACCCTCGTAGCCCAATTCCTTCCGGATGAGGTCGGGAATCCAGAGCTTCTGTTTCAGCCAGAGTGGCATGGCTTTCAGGAACGACGGGAAGCCGCTTGGCGCATGGGAAACATAGGTTTCCAGCAAGCGCTCGAATTTCAGGAAGGGCTTGTCGTAGAAGGCCACGGCGTCCAGGTCGGCGACGGAAATGCCCGCTTCCGCGAGACAATACTGGATGGCGTGCCTCGGAAAATCCGGATCGTGCTTGCGCCGCGTGAACCGCTCTTCCTGCGCCGCGGCCACCAATCGGCCGTCCTGGACCAGACACGCCGCCGAGTCATGGTACCAGCACGATATGCCGAGTATGTTCACCTGGAGACCCCTATTCGAGCTCAGAAAGCGAGGCCTGCAACCGGACGATTTCGGCGCGGGCGTCTTCGGCCTTGGTCCGTTCGCGGGCCACGACATCGGCCGGGGCCTTCGACACGAACTGCTCGTTGGACAGCTTGCGCTCGACGCCGTTCATGAACGAGGTCTTCTGGTCGATTTCCTTCTGGAGGCGTTCGCGCTCGACGGCCAGGTCGATCATACCCGCGAGGGGCACGTAGGCCTGGTTGCGGCCCACGACGGCGGATGCCGACGCTTTCGGGCGTTCGACATCGGTGCCGACTTCGAGCGTACCTATCCGCGCCAGGCGCTGGAAATAGGCGGCATGGTCCTGGATGGCATCCACCATGCCGGCTTCCACGGACAACACGGCCGGAATTTCCTGGGACGGCGGCACGTTGTACTGCGCCCGGATATTCCGGATGCCCGAAACCAGGTCCTGGATGGTGGAAAACCGGACCGCCGCGTCGTCATCGACCGAGGTCTTGTCGGCGGTCGGCCACGTACTGGTCATACACAGATCCCCGTCCTCGCGCGGCCGGACGTGCGTCCAGAGTTCTTCGGTGATGAACGGCATGAACGGATGCAGCAGCTGCAGCATGGTCTCGAACAGATCCACCGCCAGCGCAATCCGATCTTCCGGCATGGCTTCGCCCGACTGCGGTTTGATCAGCTCCAGATACCAATCGCAATAATCGCCCCAGAACAGCGTGTAAATCCGGTTCAGGGCCTCGTTCAGCCGGTAGCGCTTCAAGTCCTCGTCCACGCCCTCAATGGTCCGGGCCAGACGCGTGAGCATCCACTTTTCGACCAGTTCCAACTCGTCGAATGAACGCGTGCGGCGGTAGTCCTTGCCCTCCTCCATGAACTGTCCGAACACGTTGAAAGCATTCCAGATCTTGTTCGCGAAGTTGCGGCCCATCTCGAATTTGGTGGGATCCAGCTTGATGTCCTGGCCCTGGGCGCACAGGATGGTCAAACTGAAACGGACGGCATCGGCGCTGTACTGCTCAATCATGTCGAGCGGATCGATCCCGTTACCGAGACTCTTCGACATCCACCGGCCCTGCTTGTCCTTGATCATCCCCGTTATGAAGATGTCCCGGAACGGCACGTCGCCCATGAAGTGCATGCCCGCCATGATCATCCGGGCAATCCAGAAGAACAGGATGTCGTAGCCGGACACGAGCACCGAGCCCGGGTAGAACTTCTTCAGGTCGGGCGTTTCGTTGGGCCAACCGAGGGTCGCAAACGGCCAGAGCCAGGACGAGAACCACGTATCGAGTACGTCCTCATCCTGCACCATGCCCGGCTCGGGCTGGTCGATGGAGACCACGAAGGGCCGCGATTCATCGACTTCACCGTCAGCGTCGGTGTAGTACCACACCGGAATCCGATGGCCCCACCACAACTGGCGGGAAATGGTCCAATCCCGGATGTTTTCGAGCCAGCGGAAATACTCGTTTTCCCAGCGCTTCGGATGGAACACAATCCGCCCGTCGCGGACGGCCTCGATGGCCGGCTTGGCCAGCGGCTCCATTTTGACGAACCACTGCCGCGAAATAAGCGGCTCGATGATGGCTTTCGACCGACTGGATACCGGCACGGTGGCCTTGTACTCCTCCACTTTTTCCAGCACGCCGGCCGCCTCGAGGTCCTGGACCATGCGTTCGCGCGCATCGAAACGGTCCATGCCTTCATAGATCCCGGCGTGATCGTTCATGCGACCATCCGGACCGATGACGCCAATGACCTCCAGGCCGTGCCGCTGCCCGATTTCAAAGTCGTTCTTGTCATGTCCGGGCGTGATCTTCAGAGCACCGGCCCCGAAATCACTCTTCACGTACTCATCTGCAATGATGGGGATGGTGCGATCCGTGAGCGGCAAGCGCACGTGCTTGCCGACCAGCGCGGCGTATCGGTCGTCCTCGGGGTGGACCGCGATGGCCGTGTCGCCGAGCATGGTTTCCGGACGCGTGGTGGCCACCGTGATGGAGCCTGGCGCATCAACCAGATCATACCGGACATACCACAGATGCCCGTTGCGCTCCACGTTGTCGACTTCCTCGTCGGACAGCGCCGTCATGTCGACCGGACACCAGTTTATAAGATACTCGCCGCGGTAAATGAGGCCCTGCTCGTACAGGCGCACGAACACATCCTGCACGGCGCGCGAAAAGCCGTCGTCCATCGTGAAGCGTTCCTTGGACCAGTCGCATGAATCGCCCAAGCGGCGCTTCTGGTCCAGGATGATGCCTCCGTATTCTTCCTTCCACTCCCAGACCTTGTCGATGAATGCATCGCGGCCCAGGTCGTGGCGGTTCTTGCCCTCGTCCTTCTTGAGGGTCTTTTCGACCACATTCTGGGTGGCGATGCCTGCGTGGTCAATGCCGGGGACCCACAGCGCTTCAAAGCCCTGCATCCGGCGGATGCGCGTCAGGGCATCCTGAACGGTGTCCTGGAGGGCGTGGCCCATGTGCAGGCGACCCGTCACGTTCGGCGGCGGCATGACGATGACATGCGGCGGCTTGGCCGAGTCGGCGTTCGTACGGAAGAGGTCGTTCTCCTCCCAGTAGCGGTACCACTTCTGCTCGATGGCAGCCGGGTCATACGCGCCCCGGTTGGCGCTCACGGACGAGGAGGTGTCGGACATGGTCGGTCGGGCGATGGATGATAGTCGCAAACCTTCAAGATACGGCGATCCGCCCGAACCCGACGTAAATTGGCGTTGAATCCGGTAGGGCCGGGGCGTTACCTTGGAGTATGACGAAAATCGGGAAGAAGTACGTGGCGATTGCCGGCAATATCGGGGCGGGAAAGAGCTCCCTGACGCGCGTATTGTCCGATTACTTCAAGTGGGAGGCGTATTTCGAGCGGGTGGACGACAATCCGTACCTGACGGACTTCTACGATGACATGCTCCGCTGGTCGTTCAACCTCCAGGTGTTTTTCCTGTCGAGCCGGTTCGAACACCAGCAGAAGATCGAGCAGGCGCCGCACAGCGTGGTCCAGGACCGGTCCATCTATGAGGATGCGGAGATCTTTGCCCGCAACCTCTACGAGATGGGTCTCATGCCGGCGCGCGATTACGAGAATTACGTGGCGCTGTTCAAGATCATGACGTCCTACTTGAAGCCGCCGGATTTGCTCGTGTATCTGAAGGCATCGGTCCCGACGCTCGTGGACCACATCCAGTCGCGCGGCAGGGAGTTTGAATCGACCATCCGGATAGAGTATCTGCAGCGCCTGAATACGCACTACGAGGATTGGGTCACGCGCTACGACCTCGGGCCCAAGATCATCATTGACGTGGATGAACTGGACTTCGTGAACGTCAAGGAAGACCAACAGGAAATCATTGGTCGGATTGAGTCTCGGCTCTTCGGCCTGTTCCCGGAATAGCATGTCCGGCAACGCGTTTCGGTCTGCCGGCTGGATTCTGGCGGTGGCTTTCGCCGGTGTCGTTTTGGTGGGTTCATTGGGTACGGCCCTCTCCGTCGCGCAGACGGCTGATCGGTTAACCGCCCACCCAAAGCAAGGTCTTGTTCGCATTTTCGATTCGCCGGTGCCCGCGGGCGCGTTCGGCTATACCTTCGGGGCCGCAGGCTGGCCCGATGCGTGGTCCCTTTTCGGTGTGGATCCGCACGAACACCGCATTGGCGTCCGGACTGTGCCGTGGGACAGCCCCATCAGCGGGCGCCCGCTGCACGAGATGCTTCCGTCGTTGCTCGGCGGTGAGGATTATTTCGCGGCCGAGCCCCTCACCGTCCTCCGCTATGAATCCGCAGGCGATGGGCTGCAGGCGGCCCGCGTGGTACACGTGCAGAACCGTCAGCCGGGCTTTCTCCAAACGTCAGACAGCAGTGGTACCCGATTGCAGACGCTGTTCGGATACGCCGGGGCGGGCGCAACGGGCGAGTATGACGGCAGCGCGCTACGCAGGATGCGACAGATCACCGGTATTGTCGCGCTTTCCGGCACGTGGGGGCGCGTGCGCCTTTCCGATACGAACACACGGCACCGGGTGGGCGCGCATGGGGGGGTTGAGCCCTTTACCTCGGAATACGAGTCGATCTATCAGCGGCTCGGCGCCCGCGTCCGGAATGACGGCGATGAGCGGCAGGTGCTGCGAAACGATCTGGTGCTGGACGGGCAGACGGTTGTGGGCGGTCGGGACGTGGATTTGACGATCTACCGGACCTGGCACACGCTGACCTTCATGTCCACGACCGCGCCCATGCGCTGGCGGACCGCCCGAACCGGGTTTGCGGCGCGCGCGGAACTGGGGCGGCTGGGACTTGGCCGCACCGGGTCGGATGGTGGTGCCGCACTCTCCTTCGGAGCAGAGGCCCGCGCGCGCCGCACGGACGGCGCCGATTTCGTCGATCTGCGCTCCGTGTTGCACTGGGCCTCCCCGGACAGCACATCTTTTCGCGCCACGCTGAAGCCCGGCGCCGTGCAATCCGGCGGCGACTGGTTCGGCGCGGTGGACGCCACGGCGGAATGGGCCGGGCAGCAGATTTCGGCGTCGTGGGAGCCGCTCGAGGAATCCATATTGGATCGCACGGATTTTGCGGGCGCGGTGCCGCAGGTATGGCATGTGCATGGCCGCGTCGCCGCGGCGTTCGGACCGGTGTCTGTGGCGGCCGCACCCTGGTGGCGACACTGGAATGCCCTGCGGGTGCGGCAAGGCGGCGGCACCTCGTACCAGGCGTACGCCCTGGGTGCGGCCGCCTCGCGTTACGGCGTATCGGTCGAACTGGACGTGGAAGCCGGACCCGTCTATCTGCACGTGAACCCGGTCCTCGCCCGCGCGAAGGCCGACGCCGCGCATCCTTCAGCCCGTGCATGGGAAGATGCCCTGCCGGAATCGTGGCTCACCACCCGCCTGGGCACGCGGCAACTGCTGTTTTCCGGAGACCTGGATCTGGACGCTTCCATCCGCGTGCGCGCCTGGCCCACCTTCACCGGCCGGACACTCCACACGCCGACCGGCCTGCTGGTGCTGCGCGACCCCGCCGACCGTCAGCCCGCCGGCTCCGGCACGATTGACCTGGTGTTTGAAGGAGGCATCCGCGGCGCCACCGTATCGTTGGCGTACGAAAACCTGCTGAGCGGCACGAACGTGCTCATGGGCAACCTGATCGTGCCCGACTATCCGCTGCCGCAGCAACGCATCCGCTTCGGCGTGCGCTGGCCCATCATGAATTGAAACCAACGGGGCGCCCAACGTATATGGGATCCATGCCTCCAATTCATGACATGTCGCCCTACGAGAAGTCCGCCCTGGAGGCCATCCAGGCGTGGCGGAATCCGCCGTCGTCCTGGTGGAGCGATGCGACGAATCAGGCGCAGGTCGCCTGGAATGACGTCACGGATTTGGTGCACAAGATTCCGGGCGTCGACTGGACCATGGAAAACGTGGTCAGCGGCCTGCTGGAACTGGTCAATGAAATCACCCAGGACTCGGTCTGGACCGATGCCGTGCTGAAAGACTTCCGGTCGCGCGGCACGCACGTAGAGACATTGGACGACATCCGTTCGCTCGACCTGGAGCAGGTGGACGCGGCCCTGCGCGGGCTGGACACGAAGTACGTCAGCCTGGCGACCGCCGAGGGCGCCGCCACCGGGCTCGCGGGCGCCGCTGGCATTGTCCCGGACATCGTCGCGCTCGTTTCCATAAACCTGCGCGCGGCCGGCGAGATTGCCACGTATTGCGGGTTCGACATGCTGGATGCCGAGGAACGTGTGAAGGCGCTGCGGGTGCTCGACGAAGTGGCCAAACCGGGAAACAATCGGAAGAATGTCACGCTCTCCCCTGCAATCCGCACCGCGTCGCGGGTGGCACGGCAGCAGGGCACGCAGATCCTGGAACAGATCGGCGCCGGTAACGCCGTCGAGAGCCTGCTCCGACGCCTGGGCGTGAACCTGACCGAGAAAAAACTTGCCCAGATGGTACCCGTCACTGGCGCATTCCTGGGCGGCGGCCTGAACTACCTGTACACGACCTCCGTCTGCCAGACCGCCACGAACCTCTACCGCGAGCGGTTCCTGTTCGAGAAGTACGGCGCCCAGCAGGGTTGAGAAGCAGGCTTACGGGAAGTAGCGATAGACCTCCCGCCGATGGAGGCAACGAGTAAAGACGACTACATCCCCGACGAGTTCAATGCCGACCCGGTAATCCCCAACACGAATCCTACAATAGTCGCCGGATCCCCCTGTCAATCTTTTCAAGCCCGGTACATTATCCAGACTGTTGGCCTCCTCAACTACAAGTATCGCTGATCGGATTCGACCGAGAGTCTGACGATCATTTCTCAGTTTCTTGAGGTCGCGTTCAAAGCTCTTCCGAAAACGGGTATTCACTCACGTTCCTCAAGCACGTCCATGATTCGCTTACGACTTACGGATGAGGAATCACGACCCTCCTCGATGGCCTCGACCATTGCGAAGTCTTCAATGACTTCGGCAACGACATCTCGAAACAACTCGCGCTGTTCGGTGAGGGACTCTTGAAGAGCCTCTTTCATCGCTTGCTTCAACGTATCGATTGAAATGCTCGCGTCAGCCATTGGTTCGTACCAATAAAATTGAGGATTGCGAACTGTTACGCTGTCGTAATCCCGTGGTTCGAAATGAGCGCTACCAACTGATGTACTTGTACATGAGTCGGATGAGCCGGTAGGCCTCGTCCATGGTGCGCGCGGTGTATTCGACGGTATAGCCGTCCACACGACGCATGTTCGGTATGGCCTGGAGGATTTCGGCCCGGGTGGTGGTGGCGAATTTCATGCGTACGGTGACCGGCTGCTGCACATCCAACACGCGGGCGGAGGGCAGATCCTGGAGCGCCGCCTGCGTGGCATCGGCCAGGCGCTGGCGGACGACATCCGGGTGGATGAGCCGGGCGACCTGGTAACCCTCCGCATGCTTGGTGACCACGGTCCGCGTCGGCACGAGGGCGCCGAATTGTTCGGCGAATGTCGCATCCCCACTGGCCACGATGACGGGCACGCCGTGCGATGCGGCAAAAAACGCGTTCATCCCGCCCTCGCCGACTTCCGTACCGTTCACCCACAGGCCCTTCACGCTGCCCGAGCCGGTGTGCGCCAGGAATCCGCCCTCGGTGCCCGCCCGGCTGTGGTATCCAATGAAGATGGCCGCGTCAAACGATGCGTCGAGTCCCTGTACCATTCCCAGCGGCTTCGTGTTGCCCTGGATGTAGGAGACCCGCGGGTCAAGCTCCGTATGGAGCAGGTTCTGCATGTCACCGTGCGAATCGTTGATCAGGATTTCCGCCGGGCCGTGCGCGAAAACAGCCGCGACCACCGCATTGACCTCTTCGGTCATGAGCCGCCGGCCGGTCGCGTAGTCCTTCCCGGACGAACTCGTCATCTGGTTCGTCCCGATCCCCCCAATCCCCTCCATGTCCACCGAGATGAACACCTTGAGGGGGGCGGCCTGGTTCTGCGTCGGGTTCTGCGTCGGGTTCTGCGCAACCGCTTCCGCCCCCAGCGCCGAAAACCCAATCAAAACGGCTGAAACTGAGAGGAAGCGCAAAAGATGAGGCATGTCGCTGGCTGGAGTTGTGGCGTGTGTTTCTACTCGAATATATATCCCCGACACTTTCAACCGGTGTTTTGCAACGTTATTGACCGGTCGTTTGCAATTTTTCGATCGGCGTTCGTTCGTACACAGGAAGGCTCAGCCTACAAAAAAGGAAGGGGGGCTTTTTGCGGTGTCGCCGGATGAGGTGTAGAAACAGGATCATCCTGTCAAACCGCGAGGATCATCCTGTTTTTTGAAGTCGCGAAGACGTCATGTTTCAAGTACCCCCTCCGGAGTTTGCAGGCTGAGCCTGCCTCCACACGCGCCGCCAACCCCGGCGTCAGTCCCCTCGGCGCAGGCGGCACACGAAGAAGCCTTCCATCCGCTCGGAGGGGAGGATGCGCAGGCAGCCCGCCATGCCGGCGTCGAAATCGGTGTTCTTCCAGGACGTGAGGGCAGGGATGCGCTCCGGCATATCGACGGGCCATTCAATGGGCTCGATCGTGACCTGGCCTTCGAACGCGTCGAGTTGACTCTGGACGACGGCCTCATTCTCTTCCGGTGAAATGGCACAGGTGGAGTAGACGACAATCCCTCCCGGCCGGACGGCGCGCAGCGCGGAGTACAGGAGCCTGCGCTGCTTGCGCACCATTTCCTTGACCTTTCGCGGCGACCACCAGGCCATGGTGTCGGGGTCGTCCACCTGGAAGCGGCCCTCGCTGGAACAGGGCGCATCGATCAGCACCCGGTCAAAGTGGTCGGGCCGGTAGCGCCATACCTTGGTGCCGTCCTGGAGGAAGATCTTGACGTGGCCGGCGCCGTGCATCGTCAGATTGTCCTTCAGTTTGTACATCCGCTTCTTGACGACTTCGACAGCCGCGATGTGCGCGCCCGGGACACGCGCTGCCAGTTGGAGCGTCTTGCTGCCGGGCGCCGCTGCCAGGTCCAAAAACCGCTCGCCCGGCTGCGGATCCAGGATTGGAACAGGAAGCTGGCTGGACAGGCTCTGCACGTACAGCCGGCCCTCGCGCGCAGCCGCCGACTCCAGAAGCGCCTGGCGATCTTCGGCCGACACCCACGCCGCCTGGTCGTCCCACGGGGCGCGATGGAACCGCAGCCCCCCGTCCGCCAGTTCACTCCACAGGTCGGCGTCCGGCAAAACGCCGGGCTCGGCTGCAGCTCCGGAAAGGAGCGGATTCGGCCGGAATGCGGTCACGCGAGGGCTCTGGATGCCGCCCAGCAGGCGCTCCATGTCCGGTTCGGACAGGAAGGTCCGACAGCGATCCAGGAAGACAGACGGTATATTCATGCCTGAATATCGGAAGCGGAGGAATACCGGTTAAAGGATTGGGCGATAAGAGCGATATATGTACCATGTGCGGGTCGGCAGCGAGGCGGGTCCGTGATCAAATCCACGACCAGAACTGATCATGAGTCATAAAGAAGATGTAATCCGGTGTTCATTTTGCGGCCGCACGGCCCACGAGGTCACCAGCATGGTCGCCGGACCGGAAGTCTACATCTGCGACCGGTGCATTACCGATGCCGCCGGAATCGTCGGCCACGACACGCTCCCAAAAGCCGCCATCCCGAAGCCGCCCGCCCGCGCCCAGCGCCGGAACGAAGCCGGTCGGCGGATGTCGCCCATCGAAATCAAGTCGTCCCTGGACGAATATGTAGTCGGGCAGGACCGGGCCAAGAAGGCCCTCTCTGTCGCCGTCTACAACCACTACAAGCGGATTGACGCCAAGGAGCACTATGGCGAGTTCGCCGATGTCGAGCTGGAGAAATCCAACATCATGCTCATTGGCCCGACGGGAACGGGCAAGACCCTCCTGGCACGGACCCTGGCCCGTGTGCTGGACGTGCCCTTCTCCATTTCCGATGCCACCGCGCTGACGGAAGCCGGATACGTGGGTGAGGATGTGGAAAGCATTTTGGCGCATCTGCTGCACGCCGCGGACTTCAACGTGGAGCGCGCCGAGCGCGGCATCATCTACATCGATGAAGTCGACAAGGTGGCGCGCAAGGCCGACAACGCATCCATTACCCGGGACGTGTCGGGCGAAGGCGTCCAACAGGCCCTGCTCAAGATCCTGGAAGGCACCGTCGCCGGCGTGCCCCCGAAAGGCGGCCGCAAGCATCCCGAACAGAATCTCATCAACATCGACACGTCGAACATCCTGTTCATCGTGGGCGGAGCATTTGACGGTCTCGGCGAAATCATTTCCCGGCGCATATCGACCAACCCCATCGGGTTCTCGGCCGGCGTCGGCAAGCGGATTGACAAATCCGACCCGGCCATCTTCCAGTATGTGGAGCCGGATGACCTGCTGCGTTTCGGACTGATTCCTGAACTCGTGGGACGACTGCCGGTGATTTCCGCGCTCAACGCGCTCTCGGAAGATGCCATGCGCAACATCCTCCTGGAACCCCGGAACGCCCTCCTGAAGCAGTACCAGAAATTGTTCGCCATGGACGGCATGAACCTGCTGTTCGAGGACTCGGCCATCGACGCCATCGTCGAAAAGGCCAAGAAACTGGGTACCGGTGCCCGCGGATTGCGCGCGGTCCTTGAGGACACCATGCTGGACCTGATGTTCGATGTCCACACGAAGTCGGACGTAGCTGCCGTGCGGATTACCCGTGAAACCGTGGAAAACCGGGCGGAACCGCTCCTGGAACCCCGAAAAGCAACGGCTTGACCTCCCGTAATGTGCGTTCCAGTTGGTATGTTGCGGCATGCCGGCATTCAATCCAGAAGACCTCCTTGATGTAGCGAAGTACTACGCATCGGGCGTGTACCGGGAACTGCGCGAAAAGCCGGTCTTCCTGTGGGCACAGGCCATCGGCTACAAGGTCCTCATTACGATAGCCCCCCTCCTGCTCCTGGCGACGGGCATTGTGGGGCAGATCCTGCGCAACGATCGCCCATTCAGTTTCGTGGAATCGGCCATCCGGAGCGTCTTCCCCGCGTATCAGTCGGAAGAGCTCATCAGCTTCCTGAGCCAGTTGCAGAACGTGTCGGGCCGCCTCACGCTGGTGGGTCTCATTGGCCTGCTCCTGGCCGCCGTCACGCTCTTCACGACGTTGCGGATTGCCCTGTCGGGCGTATTCCAGGAAGACTGGCACGGAACGCGCTCCCTGTTCCGGGGCTACGCCTTCGACCTGCGGATGGCACTGCAGGTCGGCCTACTGTTCACGGCATCCATCGGCCTGACCGTGGTGGCGCAGACCATCAACACCAACCTGTTCTGGGGGCTTACCGAACTCGGGTTTGAGACCCAGTGGTTGCAGTCGGGCTGGCTGACGGTCCTGAACGTATTCGGCCTGCTGCTGCCGTGGCTTATAAGCATTGCCATGTTCTTCCTGCTCATCTACATGACGCCGGTGCCCCGGCCTCCGTTGCGCAGCGCATTCCTGGGAGCCACCGTGGCTTCTCTGCTCTGGGAACTGGCCAAATTCGGTTTTTCAGCCTATGCCAAGTCCATGGGCAGCTTCGAAACCTCGGGGTTGGCGGCTCTGGGGGATACCTTCGTCCTCGTGGTCATCCTTGTGTTCTGGGCGTATTTCTCCGGGCTCATCATGATCATCGGGGCCATCATGTGCATGCTGCATGAACGCCGACGACGATTCCTGGCGCTTGAACCGGATGAATAGGATGCGATTCGTATTGGGATGCGTCATGGTTCTGCTGGTCGCCCCCATGCGCGGGGTCCAGGCACAGGATGCGCTCGCGCTGAGCAACGGGGCGACGCAGGTCTCGGACATTGCCTTCAAATTCACGACCACCCAGACGTTCGATGCGGAACGCCTGCGGCTGCAGATGGCGACCCAGGGACCATCCTTCCTGGACCACCTGAAGGATGCCGTCCCGTTGTTGTCCGGTCGCAATTATCCGTTCGATCCGGTCGAGTTGCAGCGGGACGTGGTCCGGCTGCGCCAGTTCTATGCCAGGAATGGTTTCCCTGACGCATCCGTGGATTATCCCGCGTCCCAGTTCAATGCGTCGTCCAACCGGATCCGGATCATCTTCACCATCGATGAGGGCACGCCGGTCACCATCCGTACGCTGGACTTCTCGTTGAATACCCCCCTTTCCGCAGATCTGACCGAACGGTGGGAGGAGCTGAAAGAACGGTTGTCCGCCGCCGAGGGGCGTCGTTTCACCGACTTCGAGCGGCTTTCCATTGAAAACCAGATCCTGAGTCTGCTCCAGAATCGCGGCTTCGCGTTTGCATCCGTGGATGGAGACGTTTCGGTGGATGAGCAGGCCTTTTCGGCCGACCTGGCCTTCGAGGTGTCTCCGGGGCCGTATGGGACCTTCGGCGAAATCCTGGTTGAGGGGAACGAGAGCGTCTCGCGGCAGACGGTCCTGCGCGAATTGACGTTCAAGGTGGGCGATGAATTCTCGCGTCAACGCCTCATTACCGGGCAACAGCAGATTTTCGGGTTGAACCTGTTCCGGCTGGCCCTCGCCGAGGTCCCCGAGCAGGAGCCCGACTCCCTTGTCACCGTCCGGTACCGGTTGCGCGAGTCCAAGTTGCGCTACATTTCGGCGCAGACGGGTTTTGCGCGGGAGTCCGGTCTGTCCGTTGAAACGGAATTCCGGCACCGGAATTTCCTGGGCGATGCACGGCAGTTCAGCGCGGGTGCATCCTCCCGGACCGGCCTGCTGGCCGCCACCGGTACGGGGCGCAAGCCGGTCCGATCCGTGACCACGAACCTGTCCCTCCGGCAGCCGTGGCTGGGCTGGACCCGGCTTTCCGGCGGACTGTCCCCGTTTTTCTCCTGGCTGGATGAGCCGAACCAGGACACCCGGTTCTACGAATTCGGATTGACGTCCTCGCTCGTCCTCGAAATCCTGCCCTTCCGGAATCTGACCGCGCAACACACGTTCAGCCGGGCGGTCCCGTTGACCTCGACCGGGCTGGGTGACCGGTTCGGAGTCTACAATCGCAGCATCCTGTCGACCGGGATGGGATTCGGATGGCTGAATGACTTCCTGGTACCGCGCCGAGGCTGGTTCGTACGCCCGGCATTGGAACTGGGCGGTCTGCTCGGGGGCTCGGCGGTACAGTATGCCAAGGCGTCGGTGGACGCCACGGCCTACGTCCCCATCACACGGCGCACGTCCGTCATCCTGTCCCTCACCACGGGTTGGCTGGCGCCGTTCAAGGACTCGAAGGATCAGCTTGACCCCCAGAATGAGTTCCGGTTCGATGCCATCCGGTTCTACGCCGGAGGCGCGAGCGATGTACGCGGTTGGGCCCTGAACGCCCTCGGGCCCCAGGTGGCCGTGGCCGATACGGTCACGGTGGATGCGGACGGAACCCCGCACGCCGAAAACGCCCGGTTCGAGGCCATCGGTGGCCGCGCCAAGGTCAGTTTCCGGTCCGAATTGCGGTTCCCCGTGCCCGGGTTGGGCGACTCGTGGCGGGCCGCGGTCTTCCTGGACGGGGGCGCCGTCTCGTCCGAACGGGTGCTGGACGCAGGGGGGGCGCAGGTGTTCTCCACAGATGGGGTCGCTGAATTCCGGGACCGGCGATTCGTGTCGGGCGGGGATTTCAGGTTCGGAGCGGGTACCGGCATCCGGTACCGCACGCCGGTCGGGATGCTCCGCCTGGACCTGGCCTACAAGTTGAACCCGGCCGATGCGGACCTGCGCCGACCCGAGGACATCGTGCTGCATGAGCAGGGATTCCGTAGCGATCCGCCCTCGGACCGCTTCCTTCGCCGATTGAACGTCCACGTGAGTATTGATCGTGCCTTCTGAGCAGCCCACATATCGCACGGAAGAGGCGCCAGGGGCGGGCTCGGGAGGGCGCGTGGCCCTGCGTGTCCTTCTGGTGCTTCTGTTGACGATCGTCGCGGTGGTCGGAGTCCTGCATGTTTCCCCGGTCCAACGCGCCGTGTTGCAGGGCACGCTCGCGCGTGTGCTGCCCCCGGATTTGCAGGTGACGCTCGGCGGCAGTTCGGGATCGCCGCTCCGGGGCCTCACACTGACGGATGTGCGGGCGTCGACGCCCGGTGACTCCACCTGGCTGGCCGTCGATACACTCCGCGTCGAGTACGACCTGTTGTCCGTGTTCGGTGTGTTGCACGTCAGGAAAATCGAGGCGGGTGACCTCTCGTTCCAGCTCGGCCGTCGGGCCGACAGCAGTCTGGTCCTGCCCACCTTTCCTGAGAGCGATACGACCACGTTCCCGTTCAATCTGGAGCGGGTCGAGGTCCAGCGGATTTCGGGCTCGGTTGTGCAGGCGGACGACGTATTGTGGACATTGGATGATGGCCATCTGGACCTGCCGGTGTTGGCCCGTGACTCCGGGGGATTCGCGGTCACGCTCCGCGCACTCGATCTGGCCTTCACCTATCCCGGGGTGACCGATGCGGGGTATGTGGCTGCCCGGGCGGAACTCGGCCGTGACGGGGCGTTCTCGGCGGCCCTGCGCGGCAGTGCGCCCGGCAGCATCCTGGACCTGGATATATCGGGACGGCTGCCGGATTCCAGCGGGCTGGCATTGGATCTGGACGTCGCGGGACATGTCGGCTTTGCCGACCTGCAGCCTTTCGTGGCCACCCTGCGTGACGATGGCCGACTGGACGTGGAAGCGGATGCCCACGTGGGCGCGGACTCCCTCCGTGCGCGGGTGGTGCTCGACACCGGGGCCGGTGGCCGGGTTGAGGTCCGCATGGATGGGTCTGCCTCCGCCTCGGGTCCGGCGCAGGTCCTTCCACGGAACGTGAACATACTCGTTGAGCTGGAGGATTTCCGCCCGGATGCGTTGGGCTCTGATTTCCCGGAACAGACGCTCCTGAACGCACGCGCCGACGCCGCGTTGGCGCTCGGCGATACGTGGGAGGAGACCATGGGGCGCGTGGACGTGACCTTGGGGCCGGGCTCCCTGCTGGGGCGCCGGGTCGGCGCGGGTTCGGCGTTCGCCGAACGCGCCGACTCCACGATTTCGTGGAGCGGCACGGTACGTGCCGCCGGCGCCCTCCTCCGCACCGATGGGGCCTGGCAGATGGGCGAGGACCGCCTGCGCGGTACGGTCCACGTGGAAGACCTTACGCCGGAGGGCCTGGACCTCTCGTCGCCCGTCCCGTTCACCGGGGGCCTGAGCGCGACGTTCCGCGGCACCGAATCGCTTTCCAACTGGACCGCGACGGTGGAGTTGCTCGACATGACGGTCGGCGGCTGCCCGGTCACGAGCCGGAATCTCCGTATGCGGCTCCAGATGCCCGCGCCGAGCACCTCCAGCACAACAACACATATTGAGGGTGGTCTCGACGCCTGCGCGCAGACGCTGGCCGACCTCGACATCCATGCTTCGAACACCCGTGTCCAGGGGCGCGTCCGTACCGGCCGCGCCCCCCTCCACG
Source organism: Rhodothermales bacterium (assembly GCA_040221055.1). NCBI lineage: Bacteria > Pseudomonadati > Rhodothermota > Rhodothermia > Rhodothermales > Rhodothermales bacterium. The sequence goes on from JAVJVN010000015.1 coordinate 103,252, forward strand.
AACTGCTGACCCTGGCCGATTCCACGTACCTTCCCGGAGAGATCACGTTCGATCTGACCCCGGATGGCCCCGTGCGCGCCGACGGTCGGTTCACCGATGTCCAGGGCGGAGGTGCCGTACTCGATTCCCTGACTTTCCAGGCCACGGGAACGCTGGACGCACTCTCGATAGAGGCCGAAGCCGACCGACTGGACGGCACCGCTCGCACGCGCCTCCAGTGGCGATCCTTGGACAACAGGGTCAATTTGACCGCGCTCGAATTCCAGGCGTTGGATGTGGCTTCGGTACTTCGCATGCCGGATCAGTCCATCATCCTTTCCGGGACGGGCAGCGGCGTGATGACCGGCTCGAACGGACGCCTGGAATTGATGCTCGGCGGGTCGCACCTGAATGACGTGGCGTTTTCCGTTCTCGATCTGGACATTCGCATGGCCGCCGACTCCATGACGGCCGATATCCGTGCCCGTGGGGACAGTGCACACACCGGTACGACGGCCGACCTGACGGCGGGCTGGTATCCCTCGCAGGACAGTCTGATTACTGCGTCGGGCATCTTCGGTGGCCTGGATGTGGGTGCCATCCTCGCCCTGGAAGGCCAATCCAGCGACCTCGGGGGCGATCTGGACGTACGCGGTCGTCTGCAGAACGGCGTCCCTGAACTGGACGGACACGTGTCCCTCGCGGCCGGATCGCGCCTGAACGCCTTTCGTGTCACCACCGCCGAGCTGAACCTCCGCCTGGAGGACGGCGCATCGTCCGGAAAACTGGTATTGGAAGACACGAATGGCGGCATCACCGGCAGTTTCGGGCTGAACGAGGGTCGGATGTACGCCAATATGCGGGCGCACCATCTGGATATTGCAGCGCTGTTGGACCCGCGCGCGTCGTCTTCCACACTGTCCGCTACCGTCGAAGCGAATATCCAACTCGCGGAAGGCACCTGGACGGACATCGTGGCGACCGGAGACTCCCTGCGCGGGTCGTGGGACGCGTTCCGCGTCGACGACGGTGCCTTCGGAGTCCACCTGGACCGGACGTCCGTCCGCGTGGACTCCCTGCGCCTTTCAGGCACGGATCTCCAACTGGACGGCCGCGGATCGTTTGCGCAGGAGTCCAGCGACTTCACGCTCCGTGCCGACGTCCCGGCGGCGATCATGCAGCTTCCGGGGCTGAAAGAAACCGGTCTCGCATTCGTTACCCTGGGGGCTACCGTCCGGGTGAACGGGCCACTGGCGCAGCGCCGGGTCGTGGCCGATCTGACGGCGGGTGGCCTCAGGAACGAATCGTTCTACGCCAGCGAGATTACCGGGCGCTTCCTGGCCGAGTTCGGAGACTCCGGCGCCCCGGATCCCGACCCACCTGTGCCCGATAGCCCCGTGGACTTGCGCCCCGTCTTCCCCGCACTGCTTCCCTCCTTCGCCGAGCTGACGGTGGAATCGTCCGTCCTGGACGTCCCGGCCCTGTCCATGCAGTCCGCAACGGTCCGCGTGGCGTGGGACGGCCTGGATGTTTCGGGCGATGCCGAAATCCAACTGGCAGAGAACAAGCACATCGGCGTATCGGCCATCGTGACCCCGGACGACGAACCGATGGTCATCACCATCGACCGGTTCGATGCCCGCCTGAACGGCGACACGTGGGCACTCTCAGCTCCTGCCCGCCTCACGCTGGGCGACACCCCTTCCCTGTCTGCACTGCGTCTCACCTCAGGCGACCAGGTCATCAGTGCCACCAGCCTCCTGCAGGGTTCGGAGCAGCGGCATTTCGTCACCGTCAATCAGGTCCAGCTGGCACCGCTGGCCTCCTTGCTGGATTTCCCGGGCCTGGGCGGAACGACGTCCGGTGAATTCAGCCTCTCGATGGCCGGCGACAGCCTGTCGGTACAGGGCACGCTTACCTCGGATTTGACTGCCTTCGGAGAGCCCGCAGGACAATCCACGGCCCGGCTCACGCTCCTGAACGGGGACGTGGTGCTGGATGCGCGGCTGACGCATCCCCAGGGTGGCGAACTGACGGCGGCCGGGCGCCTGCCGCTGGGCAGCCCCGAGGGCACAGTGGACTTCCAGGTCGGTGCCGACGCGTATCCCATCGGGTGGACCCGCGTGTTCATTGACCCCCTTCTGGTGGACGACCTGCGTGGAGCCCTCTCCGGAAATGTCCGGGTGACGGGGACCGGCAACGCTCCCGCCTGGCAGGGCACCCTGCAGCTGCGCGACGGCCGGATCGGCCTTCCCGAACTGGGTAAGCGGCGCGGCCTTCGCTATGACGGCCTGGAGGCCGACCTGTCCTTCCGGGCGGATTCCATCCTGGTGGACCGCATGGTGGCGCAGTCCGGAAACGGGCGCGTGGAAGCTTCCGGGGGCATTGCCATGACCGACCTGCAACTCGGCAGCGTGGATATTGCCTTCAGCGCCAACGACTTCCTGGCTGTGGACAATGCCAACTACCGGACGGTCATTTCGGGCAGCGGGCAACTCACCGGGAGCACCGACCGTCCCCGACTCCAGGGAGACATTGAAGTGGTCAGTGCCGATTTCTACCTGACCGACGAGACCACGGCTGGTGCATATGAAGCTGTCACATTGAGCGACGCCGACCTGTTGACGCTACGGGAACGGTTCGGCATGCGCATAAGTGCCGAGGACACCACGGCTTTCGACTTCTATCGGGTCCTGGCCATCGAGGACCTGACCATCCGGATGCAGCGGGATACCTGGGTCCGCTCGAAATCCAACCCGGAAATGGACATCCAGATCAGCGGCCGCCTGGACGTGGACAAGGCCCGCAACGCCGATCCGGATGTGTTCGGCAATATCGAAGTACTGCCTGAGCGCAGCCGCATCCAGCAATTCGGCCGCCGATTCGACATTGAACGGGGTACGCTCACGTTCAACGGGCCCATAGGGGCGCCCATCATGGACCTCCAGGCGTCCTATGACGTGCCGTCCCGTACGGCCGGCGGCTCGGAAGTCGTCATCCGGCTGAACGTATCCGGCTCTCCCGACGACCTGGAGGTCACCTTCGATTCCGACCCCGCCATGGAGTTGGCGGACATCGTATCGTACATTGCCACGGGCCGCCCGGCCAGCAGTTCGTTCCAGTTGGGATCGCAGACCGACAATTACCTGCAGTCGGCAGCCGGTCTTGCCATGGGTCCACTTACCGACCTTGTGGAAAACATGGCGGGTGCCGGACTCGGCCTGGATGTCATCGAGATTGCCCATACCGGCACCCAGGGATTGACCCTGACCGCCGGCAAGTACGTATCCCCCCGGTTGTACGTGTCCGTTTCCCAACCCATAGCCCTCTCCAGCAGCTCGGAATCCTCCACTACCGGAGGGGAGAACGAGACGCAGGTGGCCGTGGAATACGAAATCATCCAGCAACTCCTGATCACGCTCATCAACCGGGGCACCATCCTCCGCGTCAACCTGAGGTGGGAATATGCGTTTTGAGAAGGACGGACTGACGGAATTCCTGACCCAGGTGGCCGAATTCGGCCGATTCACCGGGATGTTTTTCCGGCGGGTCTGGCGGCGGCCGTTCGAGGGGCGCGAACTCCTCCGGCAGATGGACGATGTCGGATCCAAGAGCTTTCTGCTGACCGGCGTCACCGGCCTGGCCATCGGTATCGTGCTGGCCATGCAGAGCCGCGGTACGCTGGTCCGCTTTGGTGCCGAAGCGGTCCTCCCCAGCATGCTGGCGCTGTCGGTCATCAAGGAGATCGGTCCGGTCATCACGGCACTGGTCCTGGCAGGACGACTGGGCGCCGGCATGGGGGCCGAAATCGGCAGCATGCGGGTCACCGAACAGATCGATGCCCTCGAAGTGGCGGCCCTCAAGCCGTACCATTACCTGGTCATCACCCGCGTCCTGGCGTGCGTCATCATGTTTCCCATCCTGACCCTGTGGACCGACAGCCTGGCGTTGTTCGGGGGATACATCGAATCGCAGATTGCCTCGAGCATGGACTACCGCATATTCCTGTCCACGGCGTTCGAGTCGGTCCGCTTCAGTGACCTGGTCATCGACACCGGCAAGACGTCGGTGTTCGGCTTCATCGTGGGCATTGTCTCCTGCTGGCTCGGCTTCAATGTCCGGGGCGGAACGAGGGAAGTGGGCCGCGCGGCCATGCAGGCCGTGGTGGTATCGTCCCTGCTCATCCTGTTGGCCGACGTGGTCATTGTGCGCTTCTCCCTCCTCCTTTTCGGGGATGTGTCGTCATGAAAGAGATCCGACTGGAACATATCCGGAAGACGTTCGGCACCCTCGAGGTGCTCAAGGACGTATCGCTGACGGTGCCAGCCGGCTCGTCGGGCGTTGTCATGGGAGGATCCGGCTCCGGCAAGAGCGTGCTCATCAAACACATCGTTGGGCTGCTCAAGCCGGATGAAGGAGCCGTCTATGTGGACGGCGAACGCGTGGACGACCTGGACGGCGACGCCCTGGACCGGGTCCGCCTCGATACCGGCTACCTGTTCCAGAGCGGCGCCATGTTCGATTCCATGACGGTGTTCGAGAACATGCGTTTCTTTCTGAGTCGCCACCGGGACATGACCGAGGCCGAGGAGCGGGACCGAGTGGAAGAACTCCTGACATGGGTCGAGCTCCCCGAGAAGATGAACGCCCTGCCGGCCGAACTCTCCGGGGGCCAGCGCAAGCGGGTGGCCCTTGCCCGAGCCCTGGTCCTGGACCCGAGCCTCATGCTCTACGATGAACCCACTACGGGACTGGATCCCATCTCGGTCCGCACCGTTTCAGAACTCATTGTGCGGCTTCAGGAAGAGCGGAATATCACCTCGATCTCCATTACGCACGATCTGTTGTGCGCGGAAATCGTGGCGGACCAGGTGCACTTCCTGGACGGGGGCGAAATCGTCGCCGAAGGGACCCTGGATGATGTTCGCCGGTCCGACCACCCGTTCGTTTCGCAATTTTTTGCTTCCTCGACACCACCATCCCCATGAACCGGAACGTACGACTCGGGCTGCTCATCACCGGCGGGCTCATCCTGCTGGTCCTCGGCCTGTTCGCCATCGGCAACCAGACCTTCCTGTTCAGCAATGTGACGGAAGTCCGGTCCCAGTTTTCCTCCGTGGCCGGTCTCCAGGCAGGCGGCAAGGTCCAGTACCAGGGCGTCAGCGTGGGCCGCGTGGAATCGGTCACCCTGCCGAACGAGCCGGGGCAGAAGATTGACGTAACCATGTCCATCGCGCAGCGGGCCAGCCACCTCATCCGCAAGAATACGCAGGCTCAGATCAAGAGCGATGGCCTGGTCGGCGAGCAGATCATAGTGCTCGTCAACCCCGACGAGCCCGGCGAACCGATTGAGAACGATGACATCCTGCCGGGCGTCGATCCGTTCGACCTGTTCGAAATCACCGACCGCGCCCTGGCCTCCGTCCAGGATTTCGAGCGGGCCGCCAACGTGTTCGAGGCCATCCTGCTGGACGTGCAGGCCGGCGAGGGCACCCTCGGACGCATCATCTACGATCCGGCGCTTTACAACTCGTTCCTGGCCACGACCGACGAAACCCGGCGTGTCATGAACTCCCTGGCCACATCGGCCGAAGCCAACGCGGATATCCTGGTGGATGTGGCCGTGCGGGCCACCGAGGGCATAGAGTCCATCCTCCAGAAGATCGATTCGGGCGATGGGACGCTTGCCCTGCTGTTGAACGATCCGCAATTGTACAATGAACTCCTTGCCACGGCCGATACGCTCCGCACGATTTCCGCGGACCTGCAGGCCGTCTCCCAGGGCGCCGAGAACGCCATGACGTGGGGCACGCTGGGTGCTTTCCGATTCGCCGAGCTCATGGAGGCCGCCAAGCACAACTGGCTCTTCAAGCGCTACTTCGAGGAGCGCGGCAGCATGGAGCTCGCCCCCTTCGAACTCCGCGAGCGGGCCATTTCCCAGAGCCTCGGCGACATCAGCACCCGCGAGCGCGAACTCCTGGAATGGGAAATGCGCCTCCAGGCCCTGGAGGCCGAGCTTGAAGCCCGGCGCGACTCGACCGGAACGCCGGAACCGCGACAATGAACGGGCCTGCAGACGGTTGACCTTCACCCTTCAACAGACCGATCCTTCCGGCGCGCGCGCCGGCCGACTCGAGACGGCCCACGGCGTCATTGAAACGCCCATTTTCATGCCGGTGGGCACGCTGGGGAGCGTCAAGGCCGTCTGGCAGCGGGAGCTGGTGGACGAGATCGGCGCACAGATCATACTCGGCAACACGTACCACCTGTACCTGCGCCCCGGCATGGAGGTCATGCAGGCCGCAGGTGGCCTGCACCGCTTCATGCACTGGGACGGTCCCATCCTGACGGACTCCGGAGGATACCAGGTGTTCAGCCTGTCCTCGCGGCGGAAGCTGACCGAGGAAGGCGCCCGCTTCCAGTCGCACATCGACGGATCGTACCACCAGTTCACACCCGAGAACGTCGTGGACACCCAGCGGTCCATCGGGTCGGACATCATGATGGTGCTGGATGAATGCCCCCCGGGCGACGCCACGCTGGACTACGCCCGCAAATCCAATGAATTGACCATCCGCTGGGCCAAGCGGTGCAAGGACCACTTCGAGGCCACGTCGCTGCTGTATGGCCACGACCAGGCCCTCTTCGGGATTGTGCAGGGCGTGGTCTATCCGGAAGTCCGTCGCGAATCGGCCCGGGCCCTGATGGACATCGATTTTCCGGGATACGCCATCGGTGGCCTGTCGGTCGGAGAACCGGCCGAACAGATGTATGCCATGGTGGATGTCGTCGCGCCGCTGCTGCCACAGGACCGCCCCCGGTACCTCATGGGCGTCGGAACGCCGGCCAATCTCCTGGAAAACATCGAACGGGGGATCGACATGTTCGACTGTGTCATGCCCACCCGGAATGGCCGCAACGGCATGCTCTTCACTACAGAGGGCATCATCAACATCAAGAACCGGCGCTGGCGGGAAGATTTCTCGGAAATCGATCCGGGGCTCGACGTGTACGCCTCGCGGCACTTCACCAAGTCCTACCTCCGCCACCTGTTCGTTTCCGGCGAATACCTGGCCTCCCAGATCGCGTCCGTCCAGAACCTCGCCTTCTACCTGTGGCTCATGCGCGGCGCCCGCGGCGCCATCCTCGAGGGCCGCTACGCCGCCTTCAAAGCCGACACCCTGCCCCGGGTGAGCCGGCGACTCTAGCGGCGCGGGGTGCGGCTCAGGGCCCGGATCGGGTGCGGATTGGGGATTTACGGGCCTCCATCTCCCCTCGGAAGGGCAGTCATTTGAGATCCAAACTGGAGATGGCCGACCGGAAATCCCCCAATCCGCGCCCCATGCAACACGGATGCCTGCCCGGACGTTGTACGCCAAAACCCACCCAGGACCCCTAAAGGACCCATCGAGGCATGGCCCGCACATTCGACGTACCCGCCTTTTACCGGAGCCCGATCGTATCGCGCATCAAGGAACAGCGCCGGCTGGAAGATCCGCGAAAGAAGGACCTGTCCCCGTCCGTGCTCGACCACGGATCGGTCACGTTCAAGCTGGCCCGCCATTTCGGGTTCTGCTACGGCGTCGAGAACGCCATTGAAATCGCCTACCGGGCGCTCCGGGAGCATCCGGACAAGCGCATCTTCCTGCTCTCGGAAATGATCCACAATCCCCACGTGAACGACGACCTGCTGTCGCGTGGCATCCGGTTCCTGCGGACCACCGAGGGCGAGCAGCTCATCCCCTTCTCCGAACTGACGCCGGACGATGTCGTCATCATCCCAGCCTTCGGCACCACGCTGGAAGTGGAAAAGCAACTGGCCGACATGGGCATTGACGTGACGGCCTACAACACCACCTGTCCGTTCGTGGAGAAGGTCTGGAAGCGCAGTGACCAGATCGGGCGAAAGGATTACACGGTCATCGTGCACGGCAAGCGGTACCACGAGGAAACGCGGGCCACCTTTTCCCACGCCCAGGCGGTGACCCGGGTCATGGTCATCCGGGACCTGGAGGAGGCCCGGGAACTGGCCCGGTACATCCGGGGCGACGCCGACCGGTCGTTCTTCAATGCGCGTTTTGCCGACCGGACGAGTCCCGGATTCGACCCGGAGCGGGATTTGACCCGGATTGGCGTGGTCAACCAGACGACCATGCTCGCCACGGAAACCGCCGAGATCGCCGCCATCCTGCGCCAGGCCATGATGGATCGATACGGTGCGGATGACCTGCCTGCCCACTTCGCAGACACCAGCGACACCCTGTGCTATGCCACGAATGAAAATCAGGATGCGACGCGCGCGTTGATCGAGGACGGCGCCGACCTGGCCATCATCGTGGGAGGCTCCAACTCCTCCAACACGAGTCATCTGGTGGAGCTGTGCGAGGAGCGTATGCCGACGTTTTTCATTTCCGATGCGTCGCGCATTGACTCCGCCGACCGGATTTCACACTTCGACCTGCACGTGAAGGACTACATCACCACCCAGGGCTGGCTTCCCGCGAAACGCCCGGTCACGGTCCTGCTGACGGCCGGGGCCTCCTGTCCGGACAGCCTGCTGGATGAGGTCATCCACCGCGTGACCGAACTCGTCGGGGATGCGCATGCCCTGGTATAAGGACTGGTTCAATACCGACGCCTACGACCTGGTCTACCGCAACCGGAATGAGGCCGAAGCGCTCCGGCTGGTCGAACTCATCCTGGACACCTGTCGGCCCAATCCCGGTGCACGGGTATTGGACGTGGGCTGCGGCCGCGGTCGGCACGCCATGGCCTTCGCCGAGCGGGGTTTCGACGTGACGGGCGTGGACCTGGCGCAGCGGGCCCTCGAAATCGCCCGGAAATCGGCGGCCGACCGCGGCCTCTCCATCCACTTCGAGCAAGGCGACATGCGGGATGTCCACGCGCCCGCGGCGTTCGACCTGGTGGTCAACCTGTTCACGGCGTTCGGCTACTTCACCGAGCACGAGGAACACCTGCGCGTCGTCAGCGCCCTGCGCTCCGCTGCCAAACCCGGCGCGTGGGTCGTCCAGGACTTCATGAATGCGGATCTTGTCCGTCGTACGTTCATTCCGGAGGACGAACGGACCATCGGAGACGTACACGTGCACCAGAAACGCCATGTGGAGCCCGGTAACGGCGCTTTCGACCGGATCTGCAAGCAGATCACGCTCACGCGGAACGGGGACGCGCACACCTTCAACGAGAGCGTGGCCCTCATTGCCCTGGACGACTTCCGGGGCCTGTACGAAGAGGCAGGCCTGACCCTCGAACACGTATTCGGATCGTACGACGGCGCCCCCTTCGGCCCCGATTCCCCGCGACTCATCCTGTTCAGTCGGTCATGAGCCCGGCCCGGGGTGTCATAGCCTTCCTCCTGGTCGCTGCGCTGTCCGGATGCAGCCTGTTTTCGACGCGTGAACCCGAGGCGCCCATCACCTCGTCGGGTACGTTTTCCCAGCCCGATACGCCAGAGCAGGTCATCGAGAACATCGAGAACGCCGTCCGCGAATTGAACACGCTGAACTACCGTCGCAGCTTGAGTGAAACCCTCGATTTCCAGCCCACCGCATCGGCCGAAGCGCGGGAGCCCGTCTTTGCATCGTGGGATCGGGCACAGGAGGAGCAGTATTTCAGCGCGCTCGTCTCGGCAGCCGAAATGAACACGGGGCACAGCCTGACGCTCAACGACCGGTCGCTGACACTGGTATCGCCCACCGAATTCGTGCTCGATGCCACCTATGTGCTGTCGGTCAACCATCGCCGCACGGAGGCGCCGACCGAGGTGCAGGGAAGGCTCCAGTGGACGCTCGTCCAGCAACTGGACGGGCTCTGGAGCCTGGAGACGTGGATTGACCAGGAGCTCGGCCCGGTCCCGACCTGGAGCGATCTGAAGGCCGAGTTCATGAAATGACCGCCGCCCGCCGACAGATCGCTTCCTGCCTGGCCCGACCGACCCACTGGCTCGGGGCCTTCGTGGTGATTGGTCTGGCCGGGTGCAACCCCTTCGCTCCCGCCCTCGACGACGGCGATGCCTTCGGGGATCTCCTGGGCGACCCCACTACCGTCGAAGGCTTCTTCACCAACTTCCGGAACGCCTACGAATTGCGGGACCTGAGCCTGTACGAAACGCTGCTCGACTCCTCCTTCACGTTCGTCTACCAGGATTTCGATGCGCAGGTGGAGCGCGAATGGGGCTTCACGCAGGACCTGGAGTCCACGCGCCGCCTGTTCCAGAATGCCAGCCTCATCCGCCTGCAGTGGAATCAGATTTTTGCCCAGGATGAGCTCATCCCCGGCATCCGGACCCGCGTGGTACGATCTTTCAACCTGACCGTGACGCTCGAACAGGGTGACGTTTTCCGCACCGACGGGAACGTTAACTTCACGTTGTCCCGTGCCGACTCCCTCACCGCCTGGCGGCTGGAGCGATGGCGCGATGAAAGCGAACTTTGATGCTATTCCCTGACCCTTTCCCTGGCCTGCTGCCTGATCCATGAAGAACCCACTCGCCTACGCTGACCAGCATTTCGACACGTTTGTCGATGATTTGAAGACCTTCCTGCGCATCCCGTCCGTCAGCACGGACCCGGCCCACAAGCAGGATGTGGGAGATGCGGCGCGCTGGCTCGCCGCCCACCTGTCGGCCATTGACCTGGACGGCGTCCAGGTCATGGATACGCCCGGACATCCCGTGGTGTACGCCGAGAAGATCGTGGATCCCGCGGCGCGGACCGTGCTCGTGTACGGCCACTACGACGTGCAGCCTCCCGATCCGCTCGAACTGTGGGAAACCGAGCCGTTCGATCCGGTCGTACGGAACGGGGACCTTTATGCGCGCGGTTCGGCCGACGACAAGGGCCAGCTGTACATGCACGTGAAGGCGGTGGAGGCCTGGTTGGCCACCGACGGCCTGCCCATGAACGTGAAGATGATTTTCGAGGGCGAGGAGGAAATCGGATCGGAGCATTTGCCCGCGTTCCTGGAGGCGCACAAGGACCTGCTGGCGGCCGACGTGGTCATGGTGTCCGATACGGCGCTCTTCGGCACCGGCGTACCCTCCATTACCTACGGCCTGCGCGGCCTGGCCTACGTGCAGGTGACCCTGGAAGGACCCGACCGGGACCTGCATTCGGGCGTCTACGGCGGGGCCATCCATAACCCCATCAACGCGCTGGCCGCCCTGATTGCCGATCTGCATGACGACGACCACCGCGTGACGATTGACGGATTCTACGACAACGTCATCCCGCTGACGGACGAGGAGCGCGCCTCGTTCGCCGAACTGCCCTTCGACGAGGCCGAGTGGCTGGACGAAGTGGGCGCGCCGGCGGCCCGCACCGAAAAAGGCTATACGGCGTGGGAGGCCACGACCGCCCGTCCCTGCCTGGACGTGAACGGCATCTGGGGCGGGTTCACAGGCGAAGGGGCCAAGACGGTGCTCCCGTCGAAGGCCCACGCCAAGATTTCCTGCCGGCTCGTGCCCGGCCAGACCCCGGACGAGATCACCGACAAACTGCGGCGCCATTTCGAGAAGCACACGCCCCCGACCATGAAGCTCACGTTCCGCAACCTGCACGGTGGCCCCGGAGCCCTCGTGGACACGTCCGGGCCGGCCATGCAGGCCGCGGCCGAGGCCATGGAAGGCGTTTACGGCGAGCGGCCGTTCTTCATCCGTGGCGGCGGCTCCATCCCCATTGTGGCCGAATTCAAACGAATCCTCGGCCTCGGAACCGTGCTCATGGGCTTCGGGCTCGACTCCGATGCCATCCACTCCCCCAACGAAAAATTCGGTCTGGACCGTCTGCGCAAGGGCATTGAGACCGCCATCCGCTTCCTGGCCATTTACCCCACGACAAAATGATGACCCGCTTTTCTGCCCGCTCCGGCCCATCCCTCCCGCTCTCCGCCGGGTTTGTGCCTGCAATCATGGCCCTCCTCGTCCTTGCCGGATGCGGCGCCCCACCCCCCGGTCCGCATGCCACCCCCGGAGCCGATGCCGGCCTGTTCACCGGCGATCCCTGGCCCGAAATCCGTGCCGAGCGATTGGATACGCTGCTCCCGGCCGCCATGGAACGGCACGGCATGGACGCATGGATGATCATTTGCCGGGAGAACAACAACGATCCGCTTGCCCGCCACGTGGGATGCGAAAACGCGGGCGGCACCGCGGCCTTCCTGCTCTTCCGCCAGGCAGGTGAAGGCTCAGGTTCAACCGAAAACACCTCCTCCCTGTATTCCGTGGCCGTTTCGCCCGCTGGCGAATCCACGGCCCTGGCCGAAAAGAACATGCTGGATGAGGTCGTATCCATTGGCCGCGGCGTCGGCCTGTGGGGCGAAGTCGCCGCGCAGTTCGAACGCTTCAACCCGGCGGTCATCGGCATCAATACCGGAGGCAGCCCGATTGCCGACGGGCTCTCGCACACGCAGTACGAAAGCATGATGGCAGGCCTTCCGGCCATGTGGACGTCCCGCATGACGTCCGCCGAGCCCCTGGTCCGTACGTGGCTGTCGGTCAAGCTGCCGGCCGAAGTCGATATCATGCGTCGGGCGGCTGAACTGACCGCGCGCTGGGAGGTCGAGGCCTACGCCGAAGTCGTGCCGGGCGTCACCACGGACCGGGACCTGGCCGACATCCTGGAAGAGAAGATGGCCGCCGCCGGCGTGGGCGACGGCTGGTCGCCCGAACAGAACCCGGCCATCAATTCCGGCATGGACCGCGGGCACTCCCACCCGACGGATCGCGTCATCGTGCCGGGCGATTTCATCCAGACGGATTTCGGGATCCGCGTGCATGACATGTGGGTCACGGATATCCAGCGCTTCGCCTATGTCCTGGCTCCCGGTGAAACCGAAGCCCCGGCCGATGCACTCGCAAAGTGGGAAGCCGCCCGCGCAGGCAACCGCGCCGCCTTCGCAGCCATGAAGCCCGGCGCCACGGGAGCCGATGTGGATGCTGCCCAACGGGTGGTCATGGAAGCCAACGGATCCATCCCGGTCATGTGGGGGACGGGACATCCGGTAGGCTACTGGGCCCATGACAGCGGTCCCGGCCTGTCCGGCCGCAGCACATCACAACCGCTTGAACCCGGCATGACGTTCGCCTTCGACGGCTTCCACTCCTGGATGCTCACGGACTCCACCACGAAGACCATTTCGGTTGAAGAAATGGTGGTCATCACGGAAACCGGCGCCGAGTGGCTCACGCCTCCCCAGGAGGACCTGATTCTGATTCCTTCGCGTTGACCTGCCCCGCCCCGCCCAACCATTCGCCCTGCTGCCATGGAACGAAAGAATCTGTTTGACGATGCTGTCTACCAGGACCTCATCGCCCGCGTGAACGCCGTGCAATCCGACGAACAGCGCCAGTGGGGCACCATGACCGCCGGCCAGATGCTGGCTCACTGTACGGAGGTCGTCGAAGTGGCCAACGGCAAATCCCTCCGTGGCACACCGTTCATCATCCGCATGATCGGGGGGCTCATCAAGCGCGTGGTCCTGAACGACAAGCCCTACCCCAAGGATGTCCGTACCCATCCCCAATATGTCATGGACGGGGAGGAAGACCTCGAAGTCCGCCGGCGTGCGCTGATGGATGCAATCAACGCCCTGCGCGCAAACAATGCGTCGCAATTCCAGCACGACCTGTTCGGACGGATGACCCGCGAGGAAGTCGGCTGGGGCATGTACAAGCATCTCGACCATCACCTGCGGCAATTCGGTGTCTGAACCCGACTCCGGCGCTCCCCCCGCTCGTGTGCTGGCGGTGGATCTCGGCCTGCGCTCCGGGCTCGCCTGCTTCGGCGCCGCCGGGCGGCTGCTCTGGTTCCGCTCCACGAATTTCGGCACCCGGGCCCGCCTGAAGCGCGGGGCCTACACCCTGTTGTCCGAATCCCATGCCGCCGGACATCCGATTACGCGGCTCATTGTGGAGGGGGGCGGGGACCTGGCCCCACCATGGTTGCATGAGGCCGCCCGGCGGGGCATTTTCACGCGCCAGATCCATGCGCACGCCTGGCGGGAAGTCTTCCTGCTGGATCGCGAGCAACGATCGGGAAAAGATGCAAAGCGGCATGCCGACCGCCTGGCCCGCCTCGTCGTGGCATGGTCCGACCTGCCCAAGCCTACGTCCCTGCGGCACGATGCCGCAGAAGCCATCATGATCGGGTTGTTCGGGGTCGTGGAAGCCGGGCTCGTTGAACGTTCGGAATTGCCGTTCCGGACCCCCGAATAGGCGACGTGCGGCGCAACTTCGGTCATTCTTCGCGACGGTCGCGTGAAAAACGACCGGAACCGTCGTAAATTGCGTGCCCACCTGCCTCGGTGGCGGAATTGGTAGACGCATGCGACTCAAAATCGTATGTCCGTAAGGACGTGGGGGTTCGATTCCCCCCCGAGGTACCACATAGCAGGCGTAACATGTTGTAATAAAATGTGTTACGTCTGCTTTCTTTTTAGGTGGTAAAGCATATGGTAAAGCTTTCAGCTGAAAACGTCGACGAATTTGCCCGTACGCACGGGTATGATGTCGTGGAATTGCCCGACGATTGGCATTTCTCCCTTCCTGAGGACGTAGAACCACAGTCGTTCGCCTTCCAACTTCCGGCGTACCCGCTCTTTGCCGACCGAAAGTCCTCGTTTGCGGCAACTCTTCCGACAATCGTAACAGATCACCTGCCCCAGTATGACGGGGACGATTGGTATGATCGACATGAGCGACTTGCCGATGGCATTTCTACCAACATTGCTGAGCGGATCACGGCTCTTGTAGGTTATCGGGATCAACTCAAGCGCCGCTTGCTGACATTACTGAAGTCCGACCGGAAGATCTTGGCCGAAATACGAAGGCTACTCGTTGTGATAGCTCAGCAGTGCACAGAGGCATCGAAAGAAAAGGAGCAACAAGACCAGCTCTCTCAATTCTGGCATCACCTGAATCACAGCTATAGCTCCGTGGTTCCCTCGGAGGATAGAGAACGAGACACGCGGTCCATGCTATCTCTCTTTCATCCGTCCGGCCTTCTTGACCGCCAAATCAGAGGAGTCCTCTACCACTTGGAAACCCGGTCCACGTTTTTCAGGACGAGACGGTTCGCCAAGATCGTGACAGACTACACGGACGTTGAGGAACGCATTACGTTTGAACTACACGGCTCTACAGCGATACTTGAGCGACCGAATGCTAATCCGGATGTCGTACGTTCTGAATACAGCATCTCTGACCTTCGCGATATCCTTCAAAGTCGGGATGGCTTTTTTGTGTATCTGGAAAATGTCCTGTTCCAGAAATACGTTACATGGGCTGACAAATACGATGGGTATGTCAAGCTATGTGAGTCGAGTGATGTCAGGGTCAGGTACGGTGGTGTTCAGAGCCTGAAATCCTCTCATCATCGTTGGGCGAAAGAGCGCAGAAGTAAACGACGTTTACAGAACAAGTAAACCATGTTTTCGCTGTGATCTGAGTTGGGTTGCGATCATTGGGGCATGAACAATCACGCTCCATATCAGCCCGGCGGACTCTTCCTTGTCCAAGGAGAAGAGTTACGACGCCTTATTCTCGATGCCGTCTCCACGGTCGTCAAGCAAGAACTCAAGTCACCAAGGGATTCTGCTGAAGCCCAGGTCGCTCCCATTCTGACTCAGCGAGAGGCAGAGAAGTACAGTTCATTGTCCCGTTCCACGCTACTGCGGCTCCGGCAGAGTGGAGATCTACCTTTTGTACAGGTGGGAAGAACTGTCCGGTACCGGAAGTCTGACCTTGACGCCTATATGACTGAAAGGGCAAGGAGGTGTGCCGAATGACTACGACTGCCCTCGGCCATATAACAAGAGTTGAAAGCAACGATTCTTTCCACTTGCATCCAGACTATCCCATTTCAGATGGAGTTGACTGGTTAAGGCTTTACCTGCCTGACTACAATATCAAGGGTCCTGAGTGCTTTCAGATCACGTACGACAATTCCACCCCACCCACAGGACTCTTTCAGTGTGAGTCTTCCGGTGTTGTCTATGGTGGCGCAGCATACTTGAATGGTCCTTGGTTTCGTGTGGTCATTCGGCAACCAAATCCTCACGTACGACCCAAGTGCCATGTTGATTGCTTCGTCAGCAAACGCCACGGCCCATTCAACTTCCCACTTTGTCCTGTCTCCGAGCTTGGGGCCGCAATCGACGACTTGCATTCATCCCTTGATGGCATGGGGTTTCAATTTGACCCTGAGAATGCGGTTATAAGTAAAATTGAGATATCCAAAGACCACCTCTTCCCATATGACCATCGGGACTGCCTCGAAGTATTGGGGCAATGCATTCCGCCATCACAGATGACTCACAGAGCATACGACACGACGCACATGTGGTCGAATGGCAGTCGATCCTTGAAAGTATATGAGAAGCGGATACAACTTGAACAAAAGCTTTCTGATACTCCAAACGTGCTACTGGAACACGCTGCCAAGCTTCCGCAATCTGGTACACTCAGGTTTGAAGTGACCCTCAAGAAGATCGATGTCATCAAACGCGGATTGGGCATCCGATACCTGGGAGATTTGCTGGCGACACCCGATTTGCTAACGCGATACCGGGACAAACAGTTCAGAAAACTCTTAGGGTGGTAAAAAATGAGGAATCAACACCTTGAATGGCTCACCGCCTACTCGGAGTCAGGAACGCTGAAACCGAAAGACTTTTTATTTGACTACGGGGTCGCCATGCTTTTGCAGAGCCTGTATCCGGGTGAGATCGACGCTGTCATCAGAGAACACCTTTCGAGCGATCAGGCTCGCACGGCCTCGAGAATGGTTCGCACCGCCCTCCATCGCTCCGCCCCCTACAGAACTACCCAAAAGAATGGCGTGCCGTGCAGCGAGATCCTGAACGAACTGAAGGGCCTTTTCCCGCCTACCCCCTGACCCCAAGCCCCTCCCCCTTTGTAGGTTCCATATACCCGAGATCAAGTATCGATACGCCTATTCGAAAATGACACCATTCGGACGCTTTCCCAGGTCAACCGGAACGAAATCGGAAACAGAATGCGGGCCGTTTGCTACCTAAAAGATGCTACTGACAATCGACTACATTTATTAACATCTGGGCTACCGAATAGGCACTATTAGCTATCTGAGCCTAAAACTCCCTACAACCCCAATCGTAGGACATTCTACTAGGTGAAACAATGGCTGAGATCCATTGATGTAAGCCTCTAAGTCGCTTGTGGAAATGCAGATGCTTGATTCGATACTCACGGTGTAGGCTTTCCCTAAATCCGGCGCGCCAGAACTGCGAGCCCGCAATATGCACTTGTTATACGGGACGAGCCAAGTCCCCTGTTTCAGGATCCTCGAATGGGCTTGGCTCAGGCGGCAACTCTTCTTCTACTTCCCGAGGCTCGAAGTACTTGTAAAGACTACCCAAGGTCGTCAAGGAAGACGGTTCCGTGTATCTCCTAAAGGTTTTGCCAACACTCACTTTCATGTCGCTGGTAATGGTACAAATCTTGTCTTGCAGATGAGTAACCCTTCCTGTTCCCTTCACTCTTTCTAACTGACCGAGAGATTCACCGGTATCTGGATCTACGATATCATCCCCCAACGTATATATCAGGAATCGTTGACCGTTTTTTACACCGTCAGTTGAACCTGCGTTTAACGCCAATTTGTAGTTACTGATGACCTTCGCAATTTTGATTTCCTTCATTTCATTGACCGCGTTTGAGATTTAGGATAACTGATTACTAAGGAGCAACTTTGGCACTGTTGCTTTCACCATCAACTTCTTCAGTGTATCCACATTTTGATTAGCAACTAACTTCCAAACGTCATCTTCTTCGTCAACGAGACTACCGGTCACCAGTACTTGTATTAATCCATTTTCCTGTATGGTTGTCACGAATCCATACCCAATTAGCCGTTCAAAATCATTTTCCTTCATGAAAACAGAAATGAGCGATTCGTGACCAAAAAGCTCAGATCTTTCCAGCAACAATCCGGCGACTGCCGTTTGCTGATGAGAAGAGGGAGCAAAAGAGGCTTTTACCTTTGGCAAACCGCTTCTGGCTTTAGAAAAAGCTCGACTGGACAAATTGATGAAGATCATCAGCATCACGACGACGATCAGCACCGACGGGACTACCCACTTCAGTCCAACTTTGACGTCAGACAGGCCAAACCATGTTCCGAGTGCAATCACAAGCGAAACCAACGAAAACGATGGTCCATGGGACTGTCTAAAAGATTCTGCTATTTCGGCCCAGTAGCCTTTCATTGCATGTCATATTAAGTGAACTAACGTTGAGGAAGATACAAGGGCTAAACTTGGCGAGTACGTACTACGGCTGGCGGATTTGCGGCGAGCGGACGCTCGCATAACAGAAAGTAATCCTTTCAAGCCGCCACTGCCAGTTGTGCCAGTCGGCAACATGCGCTTGCTATGACGCGACGAAACTCAAACAGGAAGACAATCGAAAACAAAGAGTACTGAAAGAATTAGTGCGATGACATGTAGAAAGAATAGTGAATTTGGAACCCATATTTCTCTAGAAGTGAAGGATCGATAAATACTGGGGTGTTCTCCTCTTCCCAAAGCCTCCCACTCGGCAGCATAAATCGCCGTTTTGAGATGGCTCTCAATCGTATTAATAACTTTGAACTTCCCTCGATTGAGCTGGCCAAAAGATTTGATCAAGCTCCGCCAGGCTAAACACAAAATGGCGCCAGTCAAAAACAATATGGCAATCCCTGCTGCAATAAGATTGTCAGCGCCTGCATTTTGCACTAGGAGACCAGCCGCAGTTAGTAAGGCACCGTTAATGGTTAGAAAAAACGTGTTAACACCTTGACGACGACCAACTAAGCTTTCAGAGCTGCTGACCATGATCTTATACAACTCTAGCACATCCGTTTTGTCTTGTTCTGTTTTGGGTGGCCCGGAAGGAAACAGAATCTTTGAAAATGCCGGTGCGGGCTGCGACTCTTCCCCAAGTTGAAATGCAATTCGGCGTATCGCCTCGCAGTAAACCTCATCTAATTTACGGGTCGGTCTATCTAGGTCTTCATACCTCAACAATGCAGGATGATCACTGTCAAATGCAGCAGTCCATGCTGACCACGCATCATGTACATCGCACTCTGAAACCTCCGCTCCCTTAGCTCTCAACAAAACTGCATACATCCGAAAAAGCGTAACGGAATCACCTTCAGGTACCGCTTCAGTCGGTATCTCACTTCGGATGAGCTCGGCTATTTCGTCGAGGTACATCTACTACACCCAAGTATTGAGCCACTTAACGATCTGGGTAAAGTCCCATCGAATCACATTTTGACTGGGCAACCCGCTAGGAATAACGTGCGTTTTCTCCCGGTTAATTTGGATTCCAAATATGTAATGGTCTTGCCGAGCGGTTTCGGCAATTTCCCACAGAACTGCCTCGGACTGATAGGTTGTCGGTCCAATGAGTACTATCGTTCCCTTTGTTAGGCCGATTCGCCTTTTACACTCGGTCTTCCATTTTGAATCAAACGGGTCTTGGACAGAGTAATCATAGAACTCAATGTCATTCCGCTTGTCCTTGGCATGCTGAGCCAAAAAATCCCGCGCCCATTTGTCTTCCATTTGAAAGCTGATGAATGCCTTTGGCTTGCTCATAATCTATTCATGTTAAGCTATGTGGTGACGGACCATCATACAGCGTGGATCTACAAGCTTCAATAGGTAATACCACCCAAACAGAGCGTCATAACGGCTGGCGGATTTGCGGCGAGCAAACGCTCCCCTGCCAGAAAGTAACCGATTCAGACCGCCTCAGCCAGTCGTGCGAGTCCGCAACATGCGCTTGTTATCCGGAATTCCAATGCGTCACTTCAAAATAACGACGGTTTCTGATTGTGAGGTGCCGTCTGCATCAATTCTGACAAGGTAGACCCCGGGTACAAGTTGCCGATGGATATCAATGGTTTCTCGATAAGTGGTTCGACCATGGTCCGTGGCGTATACCTTTCGACCAGCCATATCAAAGACAGATATTGTTACACCAGAACGCGCATCATGAAGCCTCAGGCGTATGGTCCCATGTGCAGGATTGGGATATACGTCAAATACCTTTCCATGTATATCTGCTTTTGGTTCAACCGAGGTTGGTGAAGAAAGCACCCAGTGGAACAACCAGTCTTCAAATTGTCTTCCCGTTGTTACAAACTCACTGCTCGAGATAATGGATACGTGCGTAGCCACCCACTCACCAGCATCGACGGTGGTGACTGACAGCGTTTCCAGCTCTATTCGCTTCAATCCATCTGGCCCAGCAGCCACCAACATCCCCAAACCGGATGAGTACGCGGCGTCATAGATGACAAACGGCAGCCGATCTTCGAAGAGAGGTGCAAACTGTGATTCCATTGCCTGTCGCTTCAAAATACCTGATGAGTGGACCAAATAAGTCGCTCCCGCTTCGTCCCGAAATGCCTCCTGCAGGCGAGCAAACAAATCTGGCATGACAGACTCCCAAGTCCAACCACCATCTCGGGATTCCACAACTTCGGACGACTCCCTTTGGTAATCGAACGTATGTGCGACATACGTCTGTGGCGCTACCTTAAATATGCCACCCGATTCCAGCATACCAGGTCCTGGTCGACTATGAACGGACCTGGTATGCCAATTAGCACCTCCGTCAACGGATACTTCAATCGACTGATCACCGAGCAATATCAAAGTGTCCGCACCGGCTGGTGTATAGTCGAACACCCGTCCTACGTTCGGCAAGGAGAAATCAGGTTTGCTCCACCCCAGTTGATCCGGCCGTAGGGAAATGATTCCTTGTCGGACCCCACTCACATAGGCAACAGAGTCCGTAGAAACATTCAGGGCCATCGAGCTGAAACTGTCCAGACGCTCGAGAGACCAGGAACTGAAATTGCGAGAATGATAGACGTTGCCCTGAACGTCCAGCACGACAGTCCATCCGTCTGGCGATGTCTCAACCTGGAGGATAGGACTGGAAGCAGCGAGCACCACTTGGCGTTCGAATGCTTGACCCGATGTGAATCCTGCCGTGACTATGCAAAACGCGAATATTCCGAGAGTGTACTTCAAATAGTGACAATTCTTGTTAAAAGGCTTGCCATAGGTTATAACAACGCACTCAGAGAGAACAGGCACAAATTCCGGATAACATGTGTTCTACGGCCAACCAGTATGCAATTCCGGGCCTGTTTAGTGGATTGACCTGCCCATATTGTACGGAATTAAGCCGGAGAGTACCTACTCGCACCGTCTTGCGAAATTTGTCTCCAGATATCGCAATTCCGTATATCACTCCTTTGGATCATCAGATTGGGACATGCGCTCGGCAATCCTGCCCTCAGTAGAACCATATCGTCTAAACCCCCTGCCACTCGAACGGGTGGCGATTGTGGCTTACCCGAAAATCCGATCCATCTCCTTGTCCAATCCGCTCTCGTCGAACGATGCCAAGTATCGCTCTGTGATTTTGAGGTCCGAATGCCCCATCGCTTTTGAGATGTCATACAGCGACGAGTTGGACCGCCTCATGTAGTCAGCGAATGAGTGTCGAGCCGTGTGGAATGTCAGGCGAATGTCGATTCCTGCGAGACGGGCAATCTTCTTGAGATTGCGATTCACCATGGCATTTTGAGAGGAGATCGGTCTCATCAGATTGCTCTTGCCTTCATCCAGTTCGTCAGCGATCAGGGGAAACACCCTTCGGGCTGGATCAGGGTGTTCAGGTCGATAGTGCCTCAGTATCTCCTTTGCTTGAGGAACCAGCCGTATCTGCTTTCTTCTGCCGGACTTCTGCATGGTGTATACCACGTGGTCTCCTCTCTCACAGGTCCACGTCAACTTGCACAGATCCGTAAACCGCATTCCAGCAGTGTAAAAACTGAATAGAAAGCAATTCTTGGCGTGCCAAACCCTGCTGCCTTTCTCGAGCTGAAGCTGTTCGATTCTACTGATCTCCTCCATACTCAGTCGTTCCGACGTAGACCGGGGTTCTCTGATGGAGTACCATAGAAATGCATCGTCTTCCGGCTTGATCTCGTTGTTCCGCACGGCTCTCTTGACAATCGCTCGAATGGCCTTCATGTCGGACGCGACGGTCGACTGACTGTTCTTGCAGTGCTGGTAGAGGAACCCCTCGTAGGCACGCAGAAATGCTGGCGTAATGCGTGTCAATGGAAGGTCTGAAGCGCCGTGATACTCTCTCAGCTTGTTGAACACGGATCGGTATCGTCTGGCTGGATGCGGACTGTCCGTGGAATGGAACTCCGCTATGCGAGAGTCTGCGAGTTTAAAGATGTCATCGCTTGATGTGCGTTTCCCGCGTACCAGTCGCTCCGTGATGTCCTTGGCCTCAAAGAGCCCCTCTTTCGTCTGCAATTCCAGGGCAATCCCCTCAGCTTCTGAAATCAGTTTTGAGACGGACGCATTGAGTATAGCTGCGTTGGGATGGCTTCGGCGTACCTCTGCCTTATTCGAGTTCCATTCCGACTTCTTAACTCGCAAGCCTGTCGAACGATAGGAAGTTTCTCCTCCCTCAGCAACCCTGATCCTTATTGAGGACGTACCGTCCGGATTTACTTGATAGGTCCAAAGGACGGCTGTAATGGTTGCCATGGTAAAGCATATGGTAAAGCTTTCTCTTGCTTCTACTCAAATCCACTCACGTCACATTGTTCCATAACGTCGTCTAAAGTCTCTATATTGCGTCTTCCTGCGTCCTTTTGCTTCTGGACGTTGCATTGTTGGACTTCCCCCCGAGGTACAAGACAGACACTCTGCAGTACATTGAGGTACCCACAACCTCTCTTCATGTACGTATGCCTGTCTTCGCCGCCGGAACGGTTCCACCCTTCTTCGTCGACGTCGCGCTGCTCATCCTGGCCAGCGCCGCCATCGCCTACCTCTGCTACCGGCTCGGCATCATCCCGATCGTCGGCTTCCTGATTACAGGCGTCATCATCGGGCCGAAGGCACTGGGCATTGTATCGGACCCCGAAATCGTGAACGCAGCGGCCGAAGTGGGCGTGCTGCTCCTCCTGTTCACCATCGGGATTGAATTCAGCCTGGAAAAACTGGCGCGCATCCAGCGGCTCATTTTCGGCGCCGGCGGGCTGCAGGTGGGATTGGCCACCGTCCTCACCATGGGGATCCTGCTGGCCTTCGGGGTATCGTGGCAGGCCAGTCTGTTCACGGGCTTCCTCGTCGCGCTGTCCTCCACCGCCATCGTACTGAAACTGCTGGGAGACAGCGGTGAAATCGACGAGCCCCACGGTCAGGTCGGCCTCGGACTGCTCATTTTCCAGGACCTGGCCATCATCCTCATGGTCCTGCTGGTGCCGCTCCTGTCGGGCGACGGCGGCTCGCCGCTCGCCATCACGTGGGCCCTCGGAAAAGCGGTCCTGATCATTGTGGCCGTACTGCTGGTGGCGCGGCGCATCATGCCGATCTTCCTGGAGAAAGTGGCCCGGACGTGTTCGGCGGAGCTGTTCCTGCTGACGGTCATCGGTATTTGCTTCGGTACCGCGTACCTGACCAGCCTGGCCGGCGTGAGTCTGTCCCTGGGCGCCTTCCTGGCGGGTATCGTGGTGAGTGAAAGCCGGTTCAGCGAGCACGCCATGGGCGAAATCATGCCGCTTCAGATCCTGTTCAGTGCCACGTTCTTCGTATCGGTCGGCATGTTGCTGGATCTCGGATTCCTGATGGGCAACCTGCCCCTCGTGCTGGGTGTGGTGGTGCTGGTCATCGTGCTGAAGGTCGTGACCACCGGCGTGGCCGTGCGTGCCCTCGGATATCCCCTGCCCATCGCGGCCGGATCGGCCTTCATGCTGGCCCAGATCGGGGAGTTCTCCTTCGTACTCGAGCGCACCGGACGGGAAGCCGGGCTCTATCCCGCCGGCATGGCCGAAGCCGGAAGCCAGACCTTCATTGCGGCCACGGTACTGGTGATGATCCTGACGCCGACGCTCAACTCGTTCGGCAACCGTCTTCGCGAGCGCCTCACGCCCTACGATGCGCCCGCGCCGGACACCGACGACCCGGACATGGTCCACGGCCATCTGCCGGAGTTGTCCGGGCATGTCATCGTGGCCGGATTCGGCGACGGGGCGCGCGTGCTGTGCCGCATTCTGCACGGACAGGGCATCCCGCATGTCGTGCTCACGCTCAGCCCCCACGGCGCAACCGAGGCGGAAGACATCGGCATTCCCGTGCTGCGGGGAGATTATTCCCGGCAGCGGACCCTGGAACTGGCCCACGTATCGAAGGCAGCCATCCTGGTCATCCCGGACGACCTGCCCGGCATGGCCCATCGGGTGGCGCAGGTGGCGCGCACGTTGAACCCGGACATGCAGATCATCGCGCGTACCCGGTCCCGTTCGGATGTCGAAGGACTCCGCCATGCCGGGGCCGACCTGGTCGCGGCCGATGAACTGGAGAGTATCCTGG
This sequence comes from Rhodothermales bacterium, assembly GCA_040221055.1. Classification (NCBI taxonomy): domain Bacteria; kingdom Pseudomonadati; phylum Rhodothermota; class Rhodothermia; order Rhodothermales; species Rhodothermales bacterium. The sequence goes on from JAVJVN010000015.1 coordinate 127,693, forward strand.
AACTGACGGAGCGCATCCTGGAGAGCCGCGAGCGCCCGGCCGACGCCATCCACGAACTGCTGCAGGCCATCCGCACGGGGTCGCCCAACGCACATGCCGCATCAACCGTATCCCCGGAATCCATGACGGTCGAACTCGTGCTGAAAGGGGACGGCTGCGCGCACACCGGGGACCTCCACCCCGTCCAGGTCGTCGAACCGACCGTCTGCCAGGCCTGTCGGGAGCAGGGTGACTCGTGGGTCCACCTCCGCGTCTGCATGACGTGTGGACACGTGGGCTGCTGCGATTCCTCCAAGAACAAGCACGCCACGCGCCACTTCCAGGAGACCGGGCACGCCGTCATGCGTTCAATCGAGCCCGGTGAGACGTGGGGCTGGTGTTACGTGGACGAGAAGTGGTTGAAATAGCATGCGTGAATTTGAATACGACGGGACAGGACCCGATATCCCCGTCGGATGGCGCGAATGGGTGGCCCTGCCCGACATCGGGCTGAAGGGGCTCAAGGCGAAGGTCGATACCGGCGCACGGTCATCGTCCCTGCACGCCGAGGATATTGAAACCTTCGAAGAAGAAGGGCGTGAGCGCGTTCGCTTCAAGGCGCACGACGGCCATGTCTGCGTGGCGGATATCCACGACAAGCGGACGGTTACGAGTTCCACGGGGCATAGCCAGGATCGCTATTTCATCCGGACCCGGATGGTCATCGGATCGGTGACCTGGCTGATTGACCTCTCCCTGTCCAACCGCAAACGCATGAAATTCGGCATGCTGTTGGGAAGGGAAGCCATGCAGGGCCGGATGACCGTCCACCCGGCCAAATCCTTCCTGCAGGGTCGCCCTCACATCCCCCCATCTGAACCAAGCAACCCTCCGTGAACATTGCCATCCTTTCCCGTGACTCCGAGCTGTACTCCACGCGTCGACTGGTCGAGGCAGCGGAGGCCAGGGGCCACGACGTGCGAGTCATTGACCACCTGCTCTGCTACATGAGCCTGGCGGCCAACAAGCCCGCCATCCACTATCAGGGAGAGGATCTCACCGGGTTCGATGCCATCATTCCCCGGATTGGTGCGTCCGTCACATTCTACGGCACGGCCGTCGTCCGGCAGTTCGAGATGATGGGGGTGTACAGCATAAACGAATCGGTGGCCATCAGCCGGTCGCGGGACAAGCTCCGCTGCCTGCAGCTGTTGTCGCGCAAGGACATCGGCATCCCGGTCACGGGATTCGCCCACTCCACGAAGTCTACCGACGATCTCATCAAGATGGTGGGCGGCGCACCCCTCATCGTGAAATTGCTCGAGAGCACCCAGGGCAAAGGGGTCATCCTGGCCGAAACCAAGAAGGCGGCCGAAAGCACCATCGAGGCGTTCCGGACGCTCAAGACCAAATTCCTCGTCCAGCACTTCGTGAAGGAAGCCAACGGCGCCGACATCCGGTGTTTCGTCATCGGGGACCGCGTCGTCGCGTCCATGATCCGTCAGGGCGGTACCGGAGAATTCCGATCCAACCTGCACCGCGGTGGCACCGCCAGCAAGGTCAAGATTACCCCGCTCGAGCGCGATACGGCCGTCCGTTCGGCCAAAATCATGGGCCTGAACGTGGCCGGTGTGGACCTCCTGCGCTCCGACGAGGGACCCAAGGTGCTCGAAGTCAATTCGTCACCCGGGCTCGAAGGCATTGAAGGCGCCACCGGAATAAACGTGGCCGACAAGGTCATTGCGTTCGTCGAGAAGCACGCGAAGGAAGGCAAGACCAAGACCCGCGGACGGGGTTGAGGGGTCAAGCCGTGCTCTTGCACCAGACGTTCATCGACTCCCATCCGTCGGGCATGCGGCAGTTGTTGACCTGACGACCCGTGTACTCGTATCCCAGTTTGGCCAGCACCATGTTCATGCCCACTTCCTGGGCGCGCGCCGTGGAATAAAGGTCCGTAATGCCGTAGCGTGATTTCACGTCTTCCTCCAGCTCCCGGATGAGGTATCCCATGAGGCCCTTGCCCTGGTACGGTTCGTACGTGGCACACTCGGTGACCTCGCCGGTCCGGTTGCCCAGATCGATTTCAATGGTGGCACATGCCACGATGCCGCCGTCCTCGTCCATGGCCACCCGGTACACGGTCCGCTGTGACAGGATCATCCGGCGGATTTCCTCGGGAGAGATGTCCTTGGGATATGCGTCGAACGTGTGGTTCAGCAGATTCGACAGCCGCTCGGCGTCGACTTCCGATGCCAGGCGGGTCCGCAGACCGTCGGCCAGCGAGGGCGTGTCTTCGTCCTTGTCCTGGGCCAGGGCAACGATGTCGTCGAATTCCTTGGATTTCTCCTCAAGGGCGCGTTCTTCATCGGAGTAGCGCACCCAGAGATAGGCGTCGTCGCCGCCGCGGAAATATCCACGGATGAAGCCTTCGGAATGGAATCCGAGCTTCTCCCAGCTTTTGTCGTCGGACGTGGAATAGACGACGAGTTTGGAAAACGGCGTATCGCCTTCGAACGATTCAATCAGCGCTTCGCCGTTCTCGGAATCCATGGCCGCCGCATCCACGGAGAACATCTTGAGCCGGTCATTCTGGAAATCGAGCGTCGACACCGAGTCGCTGAGTTCTCCCGGAAATCGGACGTGGCGGGAAGTGCCTTCGCGGGGTGGGCTGACGTCGAGGAGGGCTTTGGTATGTACCATGGTCCCGGATCGGTTCTGGTTCTCTGAAGAATAGGCTATCCCCCAATATCGGGGTGCAATAACGGACTATCAAACAGATCGCCTTGCAATAACGGGTATTAAAGGGGATTTCATGCAGAACGGGTCGTCGGACGTTGCCGGACACCTTAACTCCGGTCCGATCGGGTCGAAACCCTCCGCATGAACCGTCTTCTCCATATCGTTCTCGCCGCGCTCATCCTCGGCTCGGCGAGCGCCCGCGCACAGACAGCGGTCATCCCGGCCGCCGAGGATACATGGATTGACGCGGTGGCCCCGACCGTCGACAACAGCGCCCAGTCCATCCTGGAGGCCGACGGGGATCCCCTGGCGGTCACCCTCCTCCGCTGGGACCTCACCAGCATTCCTTCCCCTGCATTCGTTTTGGATGCGCGCATCCGCGTGCGGCTCACGAACGGCTCGGTCGATGCATTCCACCTCTACGGCCTCCCCGAACCCTGGGACGCGGCCGAGCCCACCGATGCGTCGCGACGGGGCATTGTCCCCCTGGGTGTGTTGACGGCCCCCTCATCGGGGACGCACTTCATCGAACTGACCGACGCGGGCCTGCAGGTGGTCCAATTCTGGCTCGACCGGCCGGAAAAGAACTTCGGGCTGGTCCTGGCGCCCGCCGGACAGGGTACTGACGGGATCGAACTGGCGTCCTCCGAGGCCGCCTCGGCCGATATCCGGCCGGCCCTCGAACTTGAATACGTAACCTCACAGGTTACATTTGAGAACCGGCCCCCGGATGGCCTGGTGACCGTGGACCGGCCGTCGGGCAGCGCCCCGTTGACCGTCCGCTTCGACGCCACCGCATCGGTCGACCCGGAAGGCGGGTCGGTCACCGCCGAATGGACGTTCCCGGATGGCACGACGGCCACCGGAGCCACCACATCGTACGTGTTTTCAGCGCCGGGTGCAGCCGAGGTCACCGTCCGGTTGACCGACGCCCTCGGTGCCACGACGGTCCTGTCCCTTCCCGTTGATGTCCGCGAGCCGAACACCGTCACGGGCGCACTCGTGAATGGTGTGAACGGATACGACGGCATGACGGACACCAAGATCAAGGCCGACGCGCCCACCACGGCGCACGGGGCCGACCCGAACCTGGAGGTCGACGGCGACCCGGACTACGCCACGCTCCTGCGCTGGGACCTGACCGGGATTCCGGCAGGCGTGACCATTACCGGCGCCGCCATGGACGTGCAGATTTCGAATACCAGCGGGGATGCCTATCCGGTCTACGCGCTGCTCCGGCCATGGAATGAAATGCAGGCAACCTGGGAAGTGGCCGCGGAAGGCGTGCCCTGGGCGGTCCCGGGCGCGCAGGGACCAACGGATCGCTCGGCGGTCGTGGTGGCGGAGTACCGGCCAACGACCACAGGTCCCCGTTCGCTGACCTTCAACGAGGACGGGGTGGCCCTCTTCCAGCAGTGGGTGGACCATCCGGAAACGAATTTCGGCGTGATCGCGCAGGAGTTCGATCGCGCGGCGGATGGCGTGGATTTCTTCTCGTCGGACCATCCCGACATTGCGGTCCGTCCCGTGCTCCGCCTGTCCTGGGTCGTACCGGAACCGCCACCGGCCCTCGGACCGCCCCCGCTCGGCCTGTTGGCCGTGCCCGGCAATGCGCCCGGGGCATGGTCATTCACGGCCACGACATCGCCCGACGCCGCGGTGACGTGGATGATCGGCGATGAAACGCAGGCGGGGCTCGGCGCATCGGCCACCTTTGACGGCGCGGGCGTGCACGTGGTGCGGGCCACCGCAAGCCGGCCAGACGGGGGTTTGAGCGTCGCATCGACCAGTATCCGGCTGGAAGCGGGCCGCTGGCCGCCAGTGGACCTGGGCATCCAGAAACCGCTCGGCGTGGACATCCTGTCCGTCTATCCGAATCCGTCACGCACGCTCGGCACGGCGCGGGTGGCGTTGCCGTCCGACGACACCGTGGAGCTGTCCCTGCACGATGTGTTGGGCCGCCGGGTGTGGTCCGGGGTGTTCACGACGGGGCCGGAGGACATCCGTGAGGTCGCGCTGCCGGTGGACCGGTTGGCTCGGGGAACGTACGTATTGTTTGCGCAGTCCCGGGGCGGCAAGGGCACGGATTCGCATGTGATGGCGGTGCAGTGAGTGGTTCGGGCGTGGATTATACCAGGTCGGGATGGGTTCGGGCGTGGATTGAGGGGATTTCAGAATTCGGAGAGGAACTTGATGGCGGCCAGCGCCACCATGACAATGAGCAGCCGGTGGATCCAGACGTCGGCGTGGGGCATGGGGACAATGTACTTGACGCCCAGCCAGGCTCCGATGGACTGGAAGAAGGCCATGGCCAGGCCGTATCCGAAATGAACCTGGTCGTACCACAGGAAGATGGCGAGCGTGGGCAGGCCGTAGGCGGCCACGATAAGCAGTTTGACGGCGTTGCCGCTTGAGAGCGTGTAGCGCGAAATGAGCACCAGCGCGGCCAGCAGGAAGATGCCGACGCCAGCCTGGATGAACCCGCCGTAGACCCCGATCAGGAAGAACACGACAACGGCCACGGGCGATCGGCTGCGCTCCAGGGAGACCGGCATCTCGTGGATCCAGCGCGAGGGCCGGGCCACCAGGATGACCAGCATGACCAGCATGAGCACGCCCAGCACCAGGTTCATGGTCTCTGCGTCCAGGCCCACCGCAATACGTGAGCCGACCAGCGCTCCCGCGAGGGCGCTGACCACGGGACGAGAGGCACCGTCCAGGTTCATGCGCCCCGTCCCCCGGTAGGTGGCGAGTCCGGTTACGGTCTGCAGGATGACGCCAATCCGGTTCGTGCCGTTCGCCACCGGGGCCGGCAGGCCGCAGATGAACACGAATATGGGCAAGGTGATAAGCGATCCGCTCCCCGCGAGGGTGTTGACGCCCCCCGTCACCACACCGGCCACGGCGAACAGGACCATGTTCCACACGGAAAGGTCGATTTCCCACACGATCAGCGCGGCCCCCAGGGCATGTCCTTCAGGGCCTTGGCCCCATCGATGAACAGCTGCAGATGCGGGAACGGAATCTCGATGCCCGCCTCACGCAGCGCGTAGAACACCTTCTCGGTGTACTCGAACCGGATGGGGACCTCGTTCGCGGTTTCGTGCACGTAGAAGCGCAGCGCCATGTCCACGCTGGAATTGTTGAGCTGCGTGACGGCCACGCTCGGCGGGGGGTCTTCCAGGATCCGCTTGTCTCCCTCGATGGTGGCCAGCACGACGCGACGGGCTTCATCCGGCGCTTCCTTGTAGGCAATCCCGAACATCACCTCTATCCGGAGCAGTCCCCGGATGGAGTGGTTCACGAGCTTCTGGTTGATCATGAGCATGTTGGGCATGACCATGACCTCGTTATTCAGCGTGCGGAGACGCGTGGAGCGGAGTGTGATTTCCTGGACGGTCCCGTAGGTCCCGTTCACGTCCACCTGGTCCCCCACCCGGAACGGACGATCAATCAGGATGGTCATCCCGGAGATGAAGTTCTCCAGGCTGTCCTTGGCGGCAAAGCCGAGAGCAATACCCGCAATCGAGAGACCCGCCAGCAGCGCCGTCACATTCACCCCGAACTGCGCCAATACCATGATGATGATGAATGTCCAGGCAACAACCGTCATGGTCTTGAGGACGAGGCTTTCCAGCCCCTTGTCCACGCTCGTGCTGCCTCGCAATCCCCGCTCGGTGGCCTTTCGGATGAGCCGGTAGACCAGGTACATGAGCACCAGGACCAGCGTGGCGCTGACAAAATCCGGGATGAAGCGGATGAGCAGGAATTGCCAGACCCCCTCCACGCGACTCAACGCACCTTCCACATCCCCCGAGAGCAGCATGGATACCGTATTTCCGACGTCGCGGCCAATGGCGCCAATGGTATCCAGCGAGTCGGCGGCGGCAGATTCGGCCAGCAGCGTAGAATCGGAAAGCGCCGCGGAGTCCGGCGCAGCGAGTTGTCGTGCGAGCGAGTCCTGGAGCGTCGCGTCCTGGAATGGCATGTGGGTGTCGGTCGTGCGGATTGAACGTTGACAGTATACAACACACTATATTGCCTCCATGCAATCCTGCAACATGGCATCCATGCAAATCCGCGTCGTACTGCTGCTCGTCGTGCTCATCGCCGGTCTGTGGATCGTGCCGTTCCGGGCCGCTGCGCAGACCGCTGGCGAATCCGGAACAGCCGTGGCCACCGCCGATACCACGGATGCGGCGCGCCTGGCAGCGGCATTGTCCGAACTGGCATCCGCCATCCAGGGCTACACCGAGGCCACCACGGCCGCGAACGATCCGGCGCCGGTCACCCTGGGTGAGGCCCGGGGTGCAGCGCAGGACTACGGGCTCCGGGTCTTCTGGACCCTTGTGGTATTCCTGCTGACCTACTTCGTCGTCCGGATCCTGACATGGATCCTGGACAAATTGGCCGAAAGCAGCGCCAAACGGCGTTTGCTGTTCAAGCGCCTGGTCCCGATTTCCCGGATTTTCCTGTGGGCGTTCGCGGTATTCGTGGTCGTCCGCGTGGTGTTCGATGTGGATGCGCAGGGCCTGCTGGCCGCCACGGCTGCGTTGGGCGTGGCCGTCGGATTTGCCGCACAGGACCTGCTGAAGAATATTTTCGGGGGCCTGGTCATCATTTCGGACCGGCCGTTCCAGGTGGGCGACAAGATCAGCGTGGGCGGCACATACGGCGAAGTGACCGCCATCGGGTTGCGCTCCACCCGCATTGTGACCCCGGACGACAACCTGGTGACCGTGCCCAACGCGCAGGTCGTGGACGGTCAGGTGGCCAACGCCAATGCCGGCGCACTGGACTGCCAGGTGGTCACGGATCTGTACCTGCCGGCGTGGGTGGACGAACAACACGCGAAGAAGATTGCGTACGATGCGGCGGCCAGTTCCCGGTACGTGTACCGCAACAAGCCCATCGTGGTGATCGTGCTCGACGAGTGGGACAAGGATCCGGTGACACACCTGAAAGTGAAGGCCTATGTCATCGATACGCGTCACGAATTCCTGCTCATGAGCGACATCACGGAGCGGGCCCGTGCGGCCTTCCGCGAGGCCGGTCTCTTCTGGGATGCGGAGGCGACCGACCATGCGTAACCAACTGCTGGATGCGTACGATACGGCGACCAGCGATCTCCTGCGGAGCCTGGATGCGGCGCTCGATTCGGACGTGCGGCGTCCGCTGGTAGACCGGTACAGCACATTGGCCGAAGAAGTCGACCGGCTGCTGGACGGGTGGACGACCGACGTGCCGGAACGGCCGGCCGAAGCCGCTGAACGGGCCCGCACGGCGCATTCCGGGCTTACGTCTTCCGTCCTCGTGCCCCTGGGCACGCATCTGGCCGATCAGGAACCGTTCATGGCCATCCAGACCCTGACGGCACGGACCCTGCACCGGCTGGAGCAGGCCGCTTCGGCCCTGCCGGCATCCGTCGTGATCGACGAACCGCCCTCCCTCCATGCACCGCTGAACGACGATCCGCTGGTCTGGCGCACCCGGAAGGCCCTGATCCGGCTCCGTCGGCGTCTTTTCGATGGAAAACGGAACGAGCCCTACGAACAGCACCTCCGCCCGCAGGGCCACGCCCTCACGCTGGCCACCCAGGCCGCACCGGACCGGATTGTCCCGCTCGTCCACGATGTGCTGGAGACGGTTCTCTGGACCACGGCCCACACGGAGCGGGAATTGACCGAAGCCTTTTATGCCCTGATGTCCCTGGAACGGACCGCCCGCCTGGCGGCCGGATCGGAGGAGCAGGGGCCGTTGACCGATGCATGGAAGGTGTGCCGTGAGCGACTGTCAGCGGCAGCCGCCGCCCTGAGGAACGCCGCCCGCGAACTGGCGGAGCATGGCACGCCCGGTGCCTGGACGGCTGCCGAAGTCGCCCTTGAGGAGGCCTTCCGGACCCGCCTGGACCGGGACGACACCTTCATGGCCGTGGATATTCCGGAACGACGATCCCCGGCAGAGCACCGCGCCTGGCGCACACTGCAGGACCGGTCGGAACGGAGCCGGACGTGGCTTGATCAGGTGGTCCAACGGTACCGTTTCTGTTCGCGCCTGGATGGATTCACCGACCAGGCCGTCGCCGCCCGGCAGCGCATCCTGGATCGGCTGGCGGCCGAGGCCGTGCACCCGTTCCAACGCTTGCATGAGGACGCCGCCGCCACGCTGGCGAAACTGGCCGAAGAAGTCGATGACGCCCTTGCGGCCCATGATGTTGCCGCGGCGCTCGGGTCCATCCGCGAGCGTGCCGTTGACGCCATTGACCGGAGCCTCCTGACCGGATTCATCCGGGACACGTTCGTGAATGCCATGTCCTCCATTCCGGCCGATGAGGCGTCCCGCCTGCTACCCGACCTGGAGGAGCCGACCGTGTTCCACCTGCACGGACTGGTTCCGGAGGATGCCCGGGCGGTGGATATCCAGACTGAACCGCGTGCCGTGGACCTGGCCGATGTGGTCGAGGCGCTCGGGCAACCGCTCCTGGATGCGCTCCGCGGATGCATGCAGCCCCTGGTGGCCCGGCTGGACGACGTTCGCGCGGAAGACCGGGAAATCACGTCCATCATCCGCTTCAATATCGACTCGGCGCTGGAGTTGTTGGCGGATGCCGCGGGTGAGCGTTCCGGATCGGCGGATATCCGCGAACTGGCGCTGAAAGGCTTGACCCGCTCTTCCGATAGCCTCCTGGCCCAGGCCGATCGGATGCAGGATGCCCTTGACGCAACGGCCGCGCACATTACACGGGCCTTTGCCCAGGCAGGCACCCGGGTCCAGGAACGGGCGCGCGTCCAGCGGCAGGTGGACGAGTACCTGCTGGACTTGCGCGACCGGTTCGACACGGGCACACGCGGGGTGGTGGCGACGGCGGGGCGCCGCGCGCGGTGGACCCGTCTGATGACTCTCCGCTACGGTCGCCGCGCGCGGCGCCACGCCCAGCGCCTCATCCGGCTGGGCCGCGAAGCGGTGGGCGCCCCCGTCACGACCGGCCTGGAACGACAGGAAACCATCGAGGCCCTGCTGCGGCTGGATGAGGCGCTGGAGCGCGTCCCGGTCGTGTACCGACGGTTGTTCTCGTTCGCACCCGTCCAGGATGCCGACATGCTTGTGGGACGCGTGGCCGACCGGGACGCCGTCGCCACCCACCGCCAACGTTGGGCGCGGGGCTTCACCCAGTCCCTCATGATCACGGCCCAGCCCGGCCAGGGCGTGACCTCTTTCCTGAACGTGCTCCGCAAGACCGTCTTCGAGGGCGATCGGCTGATGGCCATCAACCTTACGGAGCGTGTGTCATCTGAGGCCGCGCTGGTCGACATGCTGTGCCGGGAGCTGGGCCTGGAGGAGGCAACGTCCCGGACCCTCCGCGAACTGGCCCAGCACGTCCTTGCCGCCACCGCCGAGCCCTCCGACGCCGCCACCGCCGAGCCCATCCCCGTCGTCCTCATCGAGCACCTGGAGTTGCTGCTCCTCCGCGAAATCGGAGGCATGCGGCTGTTCTCGGAGTTCCTGTCCTTCATGTCGCAGACCGATTCGCGGGTCCTGTGGATCGGTACCTGCTCGGCATCGGCCTGGCAGGTGTTCGGCAAGGCGCAGCCCTCGGCCTCCGGTCTCGTGAACCACCATCCACTGTCGACATTGACGCGGGCCAGCCTGGAGAAGCTGGTCATGGGCCGGCATCGGCGCAGCGGCCTCTCCCTCCGCTTCCTGCCCCCCGCGAACCCGTCCACCCTGCTGAAACGCCGCATGCGCCGGGCCGACAGCGAAGAAGACGTACAGCGCATCCTGCAGGACGTGTATTTCGAGCGCTTGCACGACCACGTCGGGCCGAACATCCTGATGGCCCTCTTCTACTGGATCCGCTCCATCACGCCGAGCGTGGAGGAGGACACCATTGAAGTGGGCCGGTTCGAACCCATCAGTTTCCGCTTCCTGGCCGATCTGCCCGGCGAGCACATCCTCATGCTGAAAGCCCTGCTGGAGCATTTCACACTGACCGTTCCGGAGGCCGCCCGCGTGGCCTGGACCACCCGGGACGACGCCATGCAGATCTTCGAGGCGCTCGGAAACGCCCTGCTCATTGAGCCCTTCACCGACGAAAACCAGGCTTCACGCGACGCGTTTTCGACCGTCGACCCGACGCTTCCCTACCGCATACGGCCGCTCCTGGTGCATCCGGTGGTCACGTTCCTGCGCACGCGGAACATAGTCCACTAGGCTCCCACGACGTGCTCCCGGTACCAGGCGTGCGTCCGACGGATGCCCTCCTCAAGGGACACCTCGGGGCGCCATCCCAGCGAAAACAGCCGTTCGACCGCCACCAATTTGCGCGGCGTGCCGTCGGGCTTCGACGTATCGAGCCAGATGGAGGATGAGCCACCCACCACACGCTGCACGAGTTCCGCCAGCTCCCGGATGGGAATGTCCTCCCCGCATCCCACGTTCATGAGTCCGTTCGGAGCGGCAGCGAAGAATGCATCTTCCGGCGTCTCCATGACGTGCACGACGGCGCGCGCCATGTCATCCACATACAGGAATTCGCGGCGCGGCGTGCCCGTCCCCCACAGCACCACCTCCTCGCCCGTCCCGCGGGCCGCGTCAAACTTGCGGATGAGCGCCGGGAGGACGTGGCTGGACTGCAAATCGAAATTGTCGCCGGGGCCGTAGAGGTTGGTGGGCATGAGGCTCACGAAATCCACCCCGTGCTGCTTGCGCAGCGCCTCGCACATCTTGACGCCGGCAATCTTGGCAATGGCATACCACTCGTTCGTGGGCTCGAGCGGTCCGGTGAGCAGGTAGTCCTCCTTCAGCGGCTGGGGGGCCAGCTTCGGGTAGATGCACGTGCTCCCGAGGAAGACCAGACGCTTGACGCCCGTACGGAACGCCGCATGGATGACGTTCGACTGGATGTCCAGGTTCTCGAACAGGAAATCCGCCGGGTAGGTGTCGTTGGCCAGGATGCCTCCGACCTTGGCCGCGGCCAGCACCACGTATTCCGGTTGCTCAGCGTCGAAAAAAGCGTCCACGGCCGCGCGGTCGCGGAGGTCCAGTTCACCCCGGGTGCGGGTCAGGAGGTTCGTGTAGCCCTTGTGCGTCAGTTCGCGGCACACGGCGCCACCCACCAGCCCACGATGGCCGGCCACGAAGATGGATGCGTCAGGAGTGGTCAGGTGCATGGTCAGGAATCAATTCGTTCTGTTCAAGCCGGGATGAAGACGAGGCGCACCAGAACATACGCCACGCCCGTGATGATGATGGTGAAAGCCGCGTTGAGCCACGCGCCCGTCCGCGCCATGTCCTGGATGGTCACCAGGTCGCTGCCATAGACGATGGCGTTGGGCGGCGTGGCCACCGGCAACATGAACGCCGCACTTGCGGCCACGGTGGCCGGCACCACCAGGAGCAACGGATCGGCGCCAATGCCCAGCGCGACCGAAGCCATGACCGGCAGGAAGGCCGCGGTGGTCGCCGTATTCGACGTGAGTTCGGTGAGCGCGATGACGAGCGCCGTGACCACGAGCATGACCACAATCAGCGGCCACGCGCCCACGTAGGAAATCAACCCGCCCAGCCACGCCGCGAACCCCGTGTCGCTGAGCACGGCGGCCAGCGAGAGGCCCCCACCGAACAGCACGAGGATGCCCCACGGCAATCGTTTCGCGTCCGCCCAGGACATCAGGAAGCGTTCCGACCACGGCGCATCCTCCGCGGGCCCGGCCGCCGGAAGCACGAACAGGACGGCGGCGCCGAAGAGGGCGATGCCGGTGTCGGTCAGGCCGGGCAGCAGGTCCGACAGCAAGGGGCGGCCGAGCCAGAGGGCCACCACCACGCCGAACACCGCCGAAACCCAGCGTTCATCGCGCGTCATGGGGCCCAGTTCGCGCATCATCTGCCCCAGCATGGTGTGCATGCCCGGAATGGCATCGCCGTCCAGACGGAACGCCACCCGCGTCAGGACCCAGAACGTGACCGGCAATCCGACCACCATGAGCGGTACACCGAACAGCATCCACTGGCCGAAACCGATCCGGACATCGAACGCATCCTGCATGAAGGCGGCGGCCAGGGCATTCGGGACGGTGCCGATGAGGGTCCCGAGCCCGCCGATGGTGGCGGCATAGGCAATGGCCAGCATGAGGGCCGTTCCGAAAGCCCGGGCTTCTGACGGCGCAAGGTGTTCGCGCGCGAGGACAACCACCGAGAGTCCGATGGGCAGCATCATCATGGTCGTGGCCGTATTCGTAACCCACATGCTGAGGAGCGCCGCGGCCAGCATGAACCCCCACAGGATGGCCTTCGGGCGCGTGCCCACACGGCGCAGGATGCCGAGCGCAATCCGGCGGTGGAGGTGACAGCGCTCCATGCCCAGCGCCAGGATGAAGCCCCCCATGAACAGGAAAATCAGCGGATTCGCGTATGGAACGGCCGTATCGGCCATGCTCCGCAGCCCCACAACCGGGAAAACGATCAAAGGAAGAAGCGACGTGACCGGAATGGGCACTGCCTCGGTCATCCACCACAGAGCCATCCAGAGCCCGATTCCGAGCGCCAGCCACCCGTCAGCGCCGAGCCCGGCCGGTGCCGGGAGCAGGCCGGTCATCAGCGCCAGCCCCGGCCCGAGAACCAGTGCTATCCGTTTGTGCCGGTTCACGCCCCCGCCGTGCCCGAAAGCTGCTCCCACGCCCGGACCACATGGTCGCGCGTGGTGTGGGTCTGGCCAATGCACATCCGGATGGCGTAGCGGCCATCCAGGACGGTGTGGCTGACGTACATCCGGCCCGACGCATTCACGCGTTCGAGGATGCGGCGCGTGGCATCGTCCCCGTCGCGGTGCGCAATGCAGACCAGATTCAGGGGATGCGGCGCGAGCACTTCCCAGTCCGGATGCGCCTGCGCCCAATCGGCAAACTCCTGCGTCAGGCGGACATGCTCCCGGATGTGGTGCCGGATGCCTTCCACGCCGTAGTGCCGGATGACGAACCACAGTTTCAGGCTGCGGAAGCGGCGGCCCAGCGGAACCTGCCAGTCCCGGAGGTCCAGCACCTCCCCGGCCCCGGTCTTCAGGTACTCGGGCAGGATTCCCAGCGCCGAGACCAGCGCATTCCGGTCGGCCACCCAGAAGCAGTCGCAGTCAAAGTTGGTGAACATCCACTTGTGTGGATTGAAACAGAAACTGTCGGCCCGTTCCATCCCGTCCAGGATCCAGCGGAATTCCGGGCAGACGGCCGCCGTGCCGGACATGGCCCCGTCCACGTGCATCCACATCCCGTGTGCGCGCGCCACGGCACCGATCCCGGGCAGCGGATCCATGGCGTTCGACGATGTGGTCCCGACCGTCGCCGAAACGAAGAATGGCCGCAATCCCTGGGCAAGGTCCGCGGCGATGGCCGCCTCCAGCGCATCGGGTCGCATGGCGTAGGTTGCATCGACGTCAATCAATCGGACGTGCTCAATCCCGGCAATCCGCGCGCCCTTCTGCACCGAGGAGTGGCCCTGGGTGCTGGTGTAGGCGACGAGCCCTCCCTTGCCCGCCCGCTCCCGCGCCGCCAGTATGGCGCAGAGCGTGGCACTGGACGCCGAATCCTGGATGACCCCGCCACCCGTGCTGGTGGAGCGGAACGCATCCGGAAGCCCCAGCATGTCCGCGCACCAGTCCAGGACGTGGATTTCGAGCTCCGTGCACGCCGGACTCGTGGCCCACAGCATCCCCTGCACGCCGAGCCCCGCCGACAACAACTCGCCCAGGATGCCCGGCCCCGACGCGTTGCACGGGAAATAGGCGTGGAACGCGGGCGATTGCCAGTGGGTGATGCCCGGCATGATGATCCGGTCCACGTCCGCCATCATGGCCTCGAACGGTTCTCCGGTTTCCGGCGGATGCGCAGGCAGGGCCGCGCGCACGTCGCCGGGCGCCAGGCGGCTCTTCACGGGATACGATTCGACGTCCTCCATGTACCGGGCTATCCATTCGATGAGCGCCGCGCCCTGCTTCCGGAATTCGTCCGGCGTCATGTGATGCGTCATGAGGTTTTATCCACTTTTTCAGCCTTTTCCCCCGCAACGCGCGCCAGGGCCTGCGCCAGTACCTCGGCCGGGTGCCACGCGCGACGCCCCGTGCCGTGGGCAATCTGCTGCCGGCAACTCACGCCCGGCGCCACGATGGTGGTGGTCTCCGGCGTGGCATTCACGGCCGGAAACAGCCGTTTGCCGCCGATGGCCATGGACAGGTCGTAGTGTTCTTTTTCGAAGCCGAACGAGCCGGCCATGCCACAGCAGCCCGCATCGACTTCCGTGACGGTGCATCCCTTGAGTGCGCCGAGAGCCCTATGGGTGCCTGCCGTCCCGACGGCGGCCTTCTGGTGGCAGTGACCGTGCAAAAGTATGTCTCCCAGCCCCCTGTCACCCGGACCAGAGCCGTTCCAACCCGTCAGCAGCGGAAGCCGCCCTTCGCCAACACACCTCGCCACGAAATCGTCGAACAGGAGCGTCTTCTCCGCCACCAGCGGCACTCGTGGATCGCCCGGCAGCAAGGCCGGATATTCGTCGTCGAACGACAGCACGCACGACGGCTCCAGGCCCACGATGGTCAACCCTTCCTGCGCCAGCGGCGTCAATCGGTCGAGGGTTTCGCTGGCCATGCGGCGCGCCTCGTCCACCAGTCCCTTTGAAATGGCCGGTCGGCCGCAGCACCCGTGGCCGGGCAGGATGACGTCGTATCCGGCGGCTTCCAGGACCTTCGTGGCCGCAATCGCGACTTCGGGATAGTGGTAGGTGTTGAACGTATCGTTGAAGAGGACCACGCGCTCCCGCGGTGCGCCATCTCCACCGGCCGAGCCGGGCCCAAGCGCCCCGCCCCGATTCTTCTCGAACCATTTGGTGAACGGCTCGGCGGCAAAGGGCGGCAGTGCACGCTCGGCGGTTATGCCCACCGTGCGCTCCATGAGCGCCCGCAGCGGCCGGGCTTTGCCCATCCGGTTGGCCATACCGGCCATCATTCCGCTGAAGCGCCGTGCCTGTTTGGCCGCGTCCGCGAACATCCGGGAACGCCGCGGCACACCGTATTTCTCGTGGTATCCGGCCAGGAACTCCACCTTCAGCGTGGCCATGTCGACCGACGACGGGCATTCGCTCACGCACGCCTTGCACTGCAGGCACAGGTCCATGGTCTCGTACAGGCGCTCGTCGGTCACGCGGCCCGTCGGCAGTGCCCCCGACATGACGGCCCGCAGCGCGTTCGCACGGCCCCGTGTGGAGTGCTCCTCCTCGCGCGTGGCCATGAAACTCGGGCACATGGCGCCCACGTCCAGCTTGCGACAGACGCCCGCGCCGTTGCACATTTCGACCGCCTGGTCGTAGCCCTGGTCGCGTGACCAGTCCAGATGCGTACGGACGGGCACGTTCGCCCGGTAGTCCGCCCCGTATCGCAGGCTCGTCGTCATGGGCGCGGCGTCCACCACCATCCCGGGGTTCATGAGCCCCTCGGGGTCGAACGCCTGCTTCACGCGGCGGTACAGCCCGTACAATTCCGGCCCGAAGAAGGCTTCGTTGAACGGGCTCCGTGCCCGCCCATCACCGTGTTCGGACGACAGCGCGCCTCCGTAGCCGCGCAGCTGTTCGACCGCGAAATGCATGATTTCGGGGAGCTTCGCGATTTCCTCGGCGGCCTTGGTGTTCACCATGGGACGGATGTGAACGCATCCGGCACTGGCATGCGCGTAGTAGGCCACATCGAATCCGAGGCCGCGACAGAATTGCTCAATGCCCGTCACATACGCCGACAGATGCCGCACGGGCACGGCCGCATCCTCAATGAACGGAATGGGCTTGTGGTCACCGCGCACGCTCATGAGGAAGCCCAGCCCCATCTTGCGCACGCTCCACACGTCGCGCTGCCCGGCGGCGGTCAAGACGGGCACCACGCCCGTCACCGGGACGCCGCGCTGTTTCATGTACGCTTCGAGCCCGGCCACGCCCGCGCGCACCTCGGCCTCGGTCGCCCCGGAATACTCGGTGATCAACACGCACGCCGGCGTGCCTTCCACGAACTGTTCCAACTTCTTGCGCCACATGGGCTGACGGCGACACATGGACATGCCCAGCTCATCCAGCAGCTCGACCGCCGTGGGGGCCGTTTCCAGGATGACCTCCACCGCGGCAAGTCCTTCCTCAAGCGTCCGGAAATGCGCAATGCCCAGCATGGTATGCTTCGGCCGCGGCACCAACCCCACCGTCACGCGCTCAATGATGGCCAGCGTGCCCTCGGCGCCGCATACGAGCGACGCCAGGTTCGGTCCGGCGGGCGGCGATGCATGGAAGGACACCCCATCGGGAGCAAGCCGGTCCAGGTTGTACCCGCCGCAACGACGCCAGTGGCGGGGCGTATCCCGCTGGATAATGTCCGCGCCGTCCTCCATCACCTGCCCGACGGCGCGGTAGATGGCGCCTTCCCGCCCGTCCACCTGCCCCTTGCGGGCAAATGCCGCCGCGTCGACCTCCGAAAAGCGGGCGCGGCTGCCGTCGCTCAGGACCACATCCATGGCCTGCACGTGGTCGGCCGTCATGCCATACGCAATCGAGTGGCTGCCGGTGGAATTGTTCGATACGATGCCCCCCATGGCCGCCCGGTTGGAACTCGCAGGATCGGGCCCGAACTGGAGGCCCATCGATGCGACGTGCCGGTTCAGTGTATCCAGCACGACGCCGGGCTCGACCGTGGCGGTCTGCTTTTCGGTGTCGACCTCCAGGATGCCGTCCAGGTGCGTCGTGAAGTCCACCACGATGGCCCGGTTCACGGCCTGCCCGGCCAGGCTGCTGCCTGCCGTTCGCGGCAGGACCGGCACGCCGTACTCGGCAGCAGTTTCCATGACCGCCTGGATGTCGTCGGTATGCCGTGGAATGACCACGGCAAGGGGTGTTTCCCGGTAGATGCTCGCATCGGTCGCATACAGCATCCGGTTGTATTCGTCGGCGCGGACGCGGCCCGGGAGACGCGCTTCGAGCGTGCGGAGACATTCCTGTACCACCTAAAGCACCTCCTTGAGCGCCGAAAGCAGCAAGCGGATGTTCTCGGGGCGGCTGTTGAAGCCCATGAGCCCCACGCGCCACACCTTGCCGGCGAGCTCACCGAGGCCGCCCGCGATTTCAATGTTGTAGCGCGACAGGAGTTCGCGCGCGACCGCACCCGAGTCCACGCCGTCCGGGACGCGGACCGTGGTCAGCGACGGCAGGCGGACGTCCTCGGCCACGTGGCAGGACAGACCCATCTCTTCCAGCCCGTCCCAGAACAAGCGGGCGTTCCGGGCGTGGCGCTCCCAGCGCGCTTCGAGTCCTTCCTCGGCCACCAGCCGCAGGGCCTCGCGCAGCCCGTAATTCATGTTGATGGGCGCCGTGTGGTGATACGTGCGCTCCTTGCCCCAGTACTTGCCCACCAGCGACAGGTCCAGATACCAGTTGGGCACCTGGGTCTTGCGGGCGGCCAGGCGCTCCATGGCGCGCGGTCCGAGCGTGAGCGGCCCGAGGCCCGGCGGGCAGCTCAGGCATTTCTGGGTGCCCGAATAGGCCACATCCACGCCCCACTCATCCAGGAACAGCGGAACGCCGCCGAGACTGGTCACCGTATCGATGAGCAGAAGGCAGTCATGCTGTCGGCACAGCTCGCCGAGGCCGTCCAGCGGCTGGCGAGCGCCCGTCGAGGTCTCGGCGTGGACCAGCATCAACACGCGGGGTTTGTGCTGCTCCACGGCCTCCGCGAGCGCATCAAACGAAAAAACCTCACCCCACGGCTTATCCATCCGGTGCACCTTGGCGCCGTACCGACCCGCCATGTCCACCAAGCGCATCCCGAAATATCCGTTCACGCCAATCACCACGCTGTCCCCGGCCTCAACCGTGTTGGCGACGGCGGCCTCCATGGCGGCGCTGCCCGTTCCGGACACCGGAATGGTCACCGGGTTGTCCGTCTGCCACGCGTAGCGCAGGAGCTCCTGCACTTCCCCCATAATGGCCAGGAAGGTGGGATCGAGATGCCCTACCTGGCGGTTCGAAAGCGCGCGCAGCACCCTCGGATGGGCGTTCGACGGCCCCGGGCCCAAGAGCAGGCGGGGCGGCGTATCGAGATCGGTCGTGGAAATGCGGTGGGTGTCCTTGACGTGGAGCATGAAATCGGGGTGGGCAAAGAGAGCCGGTGCTGGTGACAAAAATGGGGTCGAAACTGGCCCGTAGATTATGGGTTGCACGAACGGAATTCCAGACCCAAAATACCATGGCCCGCATAGGACAGTACACCCTCCACGAAATTGAATGCGGACGATTCGGCCTGGACGGCGGCGCCATGTTCGGCATAGTCCCCAAACCGCTGTGGGAGAAGGTCACCCCGGCCGATGCGCGCAACCGGATCCCGCTCCACACCCGATGCCTGCTGCTGGAGACGGGCGACCGGCTCATCCTTATTGACAACGGAATCGGCGACAAATTCGACGAGAAGTTCGGCGACATCTACGGCGTTGACCTGTCCGTGGGCAGCCTGGACACCTCGCTCGCCGCCGCCGGCTTCGGCCGCGCCGACGTCACCGACGTGATCCTGACCCATTTGCACTTCGACCACTGTGGCGGGTCCACCGTGCGGCGTGGAGACCGGCTTGAAATCGCGTTCCCCGAGGCCACCTTCCACGTGCAGCGGACGCACTGGGACTGGGCCCTGGAGGGCAACGTGCGCGAGAAAGCCTCCTTCCTGGACGAAAACCTGGATCCCATTGCCGCCAGCGGGCAATTGGCGCTTCTGGACGGCCGCATGGAGCTCTTCCCGGGCATTGAAGTCATTCCGGTCGACGGCCACACCCGCGCCATGCAGTGCGTGCGGATTCATGACGATGCGCAGTCCATGCTGTACGCCGCCGACCTCCTGCCTACCCACACGCACCTGTCCCCTGCGTGGAACATGGCCTACGACCTCTGGCCCATGACCACGATCGAGGAAAAGGCGCGCCTGTTGGACGATGCCATCGCCGGCGGCTGGGCCCTCATGTTCGAGCACGACCCCGTCGTGGCCGTCGCCGACGTCGTCATGGGCCGCCGCGGCCCGGAAATCACGAACGCGCGGAGCGTGGGGGATGTGTGAGGCCGGGCGATGTGTGAGTTTCAGTCCGACGAACTGACCGGGACGACTACCCGGTAGTAGAACCTGCGTCCATCGTCTTCCCGCCTGGATCTCAGGATGAACTCGCGTCCCGTAAGTCTAAGCGCTATGTCGTTCAACTCTGTGAAGGCTTTGTTTCTCATAGTTCTTGCTGATTCCGGATCCGGATACCACTGCAGAAGCATGTTGTCGAGGTGTTCGACGTCGATCTGATCTGAATCTGTCGCTTGCTCGGCTACTACGGACAAGACTACTTGTACATATTGAGGAATTGGATTTACATACGTTACGTCGTCAACATGCACGTAAAGCGAATCGCGCTTCACTGAGATGTGGGTCTTAGTCCTGCGGCGTTTCTTGTAGACATATGTCGTAAATGGGATCAGCAACAGTAGACCGACAGATACAACGACCCACGTTTTTCCAAGAGTTTTAGGCGGTGGCGACAATCTGAGCCATTCACCGTCGTCGACGCGAGGTACGCGCACCTCCGTGTAATCCCAGTCCACGAACGGTACGGAAGAGTCCTTTGCGAGAAAACCTAAACGAATCGAGTCAAGCCCGACCGTATGGTGCAACTGTGCCAGTTTTTGAGGCTGGGGAATACGATCGAGAATACCAATGCTTCGGAGTACCCCATCAGCCGGTCGCCACTCGACCACATTGTTTATCAATGATACGTTTCCGGAAGGAACGTGACAGAGTTCCGTAATCAAGAATAGCAGGGATGATCGTGCTCTGTCCGCAGGGAGTTGACCCAGATTCCTGGCTGTAGATTCAATATGACACTCCAACCAAGGCTCGAATGGAAGACGAGTCCATTTTTTCCTGTCCAAATCCAATGCCCACGCATCTTGAACAGGATCCGAGTAAATCGGTGGGTTCGAGTTCCGAACTTGTTGTTTGCCTCCGACCACAACAAACAGACTGTCACTGAAGCCAAAACCAGACACGCCACCCATCCGCGGTGACGGCGTGGGACCTTCAATGACCGAGATCTCACGCCACGTATTCAACTCTGGATCGAACTCAACGACGAAGTCCTTTGCTCTGTAGTAACCATAGCCGCTGAATGCGATTGGAGAACCCGTATGGGGGTTCAAGCCTCCTGCGTGCTCAAACTGGGTTTGGCTCGACCTCCTTGGGCGAAAATCAACGTAAAGGGAATCGGAAACAAGAACCTTGACGGTGGCACCAACGCTACGATCCCAGAGCCAGATTTCATCCGTTGATAGATTGACAGCCGAACTGTACCACGCGGGGTGGGCATTCTCGGACAAATACCCGTTCGGAATCGAAAGATCGTGACCGGTCCATTGTCTTGAATCACTGTCGAAGATAATTAGGTCGCCGGCTGCAATGAACAAGGATAGCTCCCTATACGCCCCGACTTCGGTCACTTCCGTGCCTAGCGGCACGACAGGCTGCGATAGCACCTCATAGTTCCATACTGCCCCGCCGAACTGGAGTAGTACGTAAATCAGCAATAAACGGGCTGAATGGCTGTTTGCAGATACGAAATCCAATGAGTTCTGAATCATTTTTTATGAAACGGTGACAGTTCAGCTATTCTGGGCCATCCCATTATAACTGTCCGAATCATCAATATGCGCTCCATTATCTCTGCTCTACTTTTGTCTGCCTGTGTCTCCACAGCCGTAGCCCAATCCACATGCTATGACTTCGAGAGTGGAACTCTCTCTGATTTTCACGTCGAAAATGGAACTATACAACTTTCCTCTGACTCCTATCGTGGCAACGGATCGGTGTCCTTGCGGCATACTGATGGTCCGTTCCACAACTTCTATCCGGAAGGTGTCGCCTTTTCCCAGGGGACGGTGCGCGTCGCTGGCAAAACCTTGGACGGAATTGCCGACCTCCAGATATCGCTCCATTCCGGCGACAGTGCTTGGAATGATGGCCACAACATCGGCTTCTCGCTGAGACCGAACGGGAGCGACAACCCAGGACTATCCATGACGACGGGTGCAGGCATAGAATTAGCATCTGCACAAAACGCCGGTTTCGGAATCGGTCAGTGGATTGAAATTGAAGTCGAAGTAACCGGAGCTGCTATTATTCTATCGATCGATGGGGTGATCAGACTCGAATCGTTAGTCCCTTCAGATCTGTCGTCTGGCCGCGTCAGGCTCGGTGCCGTCTCATCAGGCCTATTTGATGACTTGTGTGTGATCTCCGCAGATACAGATACAGTAGATCTGACCGACGGACTGGTTGCACACTATCCACTAGATGGCTCCGCAACCGATAACACCTCCAGCATGAACCACGGGATCGTTTCTGGAGCAGTCGAGACAACCAACCGATTCGGAAAGGCAAATTCTGCTCTTGCATTTGACGGAGACGACTTCGTCGAAATCCCGTCAACAACAGCTATTTCCTTCACCGAACCCTTTGCCGTCTCCGCATGGGTCTCTGTGTCGTCGTTCGTGACGGGACAGGCCATCGAGCAACATCCCGTGATTTCCAAAATAAACGCTGATGGCTGGGCAGGCGGCTATGAACTGATGGCACTCGGAGGAGCCCAGGGTCCGGCTTTTGCAGCTGCGTCAAAAATCGGAAATCAGAATATATTTGCTGTCTCCGACCCGACCGTAGCGACCGACACATGGGTTCATGTCATGGCGACATACGATGGACGGGGCATGGCAGTATACTTGAACGGCATTCCTCAGACCATGCGGGAAGAACTCCGATCAGGAAGCGTGGGCACTTCTTCTAATGCGCTAGTTCTGGGCAGACGTTCCGGTGGTGGTATTTACTGGTTCCATGGCAGTATTGACGATGTTCGCTTGTACAACAGAGCCCTCAGCAATCTTGACGCCTACGAGTTGTACCGACTTGGTGGCGCGGCGACCCTAACAGTATCCTCTGCCACCTGTCAGCCCGAAGGGCCCGTATCCATTCACATCTTCTCCAGCGATCTGTCCAGCCTAGGTGTTGCAGGCTATCAGTTCAGTGTGAACTTCAACCCAGCAATAGTCACACTTGATGGGACTATTACGGGTGGAACGCTTTCATCAGAGATGATTGTTGAAACCAACACCTCCAAACCAGGGGAACTACGAATTGCTGCAGCTGGATCTGCTCAGATAATCGGCGGTGGCACCCTCATCACGCTTTCGGGCACGTGCAAGACCCAAACAGGTTCACCCTCGTTAGTTGAGTTGAGCGCTGCATCGTTCTCTGAATCCGAGATCTCGCTGGAACTGAATGCAGGAACCATCGACGTTGTCGGTTTTGGTGACGCTTCGGGTGATGGAGTAGTTAACGTGAGCGACGCGGTATCAATTTTACGCGCTGTGACCGGTGCCAATCCGATTCTGTCTTGCCCAACGTGTGCCGATGTCAATGGTGATCAGCAAGTGAGTCTTACGGACGCCGTTCTTGTACTGCGACATATAGTCGGTACGATATCTTGTTTTCCTGTAGAATCAGGCTGTTCGGGTGAACCATTCCTTTTGCCCGACCTTACTGAACCGAGTCTCACAATTCGTAACTCAACTGGACATATAAGCATCGACATCAACCCGATGGGCGCTCAATCATTTTTGCTTGAGATGACCACTGATGGCGATGCCGTGATTGGATTCGATGGACTCAATGCCCTCAGAAGTCGTGGATGGTTAATAGAAGAATATGCTATTGAAGGAGTTGCCCGATTGGCCATCTTGGCTCCAGATGCTATTCAAGAGTCAATATCCGTATCAGCAGTCATCGTTTCCGGCGACACAACGAACACTGGCATTGCGTCAGTGCTTATTACAGAGGGAGGTCGTTCAAACGTGACTGGCGTCGGTATAGAACAAGAGGCTCTACGATTGTTCGTGTGGGTAGCGCCGTTCATCGAGCCCCTGCAGGGTAGAGGTCGAGGCCTCCCAGATGGAAGTAGATGGCATTTGCAAATCGCTGCTTGTTGCGGAAGCCCCGGCTCTTGACCTTGATGGCCTT